>CAZQUC010000342.1:0-4989 GCA_964596095.1 uncultured Enterobacteriaceae bacterium | reverse complement strand
CGGACTCGGTCACGCCATGTCTTCGCAAGACCTCCTTCACGGCGTCGGCGCCGCCAAGTTGCCGGGGCGGCTTGGCGCCGGCGCGCAGCAGGGCCTCCACCACGCCGGCATAATTTCCCGTGTCACGATGCCATCCATGCAGCGAGCCGTGAAGGGCCCAGCCGAGCGGTGGCGCGTGAAAGTCCGCATCGGGCCATTCCAGCGGCGGCCGACGCTGCAGGAGGGCTTCGGTCATTTCCAGATTCCCATGAAACGCGGCCCAGTGCAGCGCCGTGCCTTGATGCTGGCCGCGCACGTCCACCGGCCAGCCGGCGGCGAGCATTCGCCGGACGGCCGCCGGTTGATTGTTCCGCGCGGCATGGGCGAGATGACGTTGGCTCGCGGGCGACAGGCGGGCGATCACCTCGGGATGCTCGGCGAACATCGCCTCCACCGCGTCGTCGTCTTCATCCAGCAAGAGCGCCAGCAGTTTCACCTCGGCAGGGCTGTGTTCGATGAGCAGATCCCACGCGTCGGGATGACCGAATTTGCGCGCCACCTCGTGCGCCGAGACATGCCAGCCCAAGGTCCACTGATAGATCGTGCCGCCGCCACGGGGATCGCGGCGGGGAAAGAATTCCTCGTTCACACGCATCCGGATACAATCGGGATCGACCTCCAGATGCCGGCGGACGAGTGACGGATCGCCCAACGCGGCGGCCAACAGAAGATCGGTCCGGCACCCGCGTTGCGCCAGAAACCGCGCGATCTCCGGCCGGTCACCGATCATCCATTGCGCGGGGGTGGATTCGTGGTCCACGTCGAGAGCGTCGGGATCGGCGCCGTGGCGCAACAGGAAATCCGCGACCTCGACCGTGCCGGCGAAATGCAGGGGCGTCTGGCCGTCGCCGCCACGGGCGCGCACCAACGACGGGTCGGCGGTCACCAGTTCGCGGAGGTTGTCCATCAAGCCGAGCCGCGCGGCGGCGTGGATGTCCACCACGGCTCCGCGTTCGATGGCGGCTGCGGCCACGTCGGGCGGCGCATTGTGGAGCAGCCCGAAGCCGCCGGCCCACCAGCGGCTTTTCGCGTTGAGGTCCGCGCCGGCCGCGAGCAATACCTCCAGCATCTCGCGCGTTTTGACCTGCGTGATGGGAGGGGAATCGAAAGCGCACAGCGGCTCGTTGATCCGCGCCTTGAGTTCCGGATGCCGGGCCAGCAGGTGGCCCAGCAAAGCGGCGTCCTGTCGGGCGAAGGCGTGGTGGGCTTGTTCCATCGGATCGATCATGACGGGGGTGCCTGAAACGGCTCGCCATGGTGATCCTATTTCTTCCGAAGGGAAGCCGCAATTTTCTCAAGCGGGTGACTCGGGCAAGGACAGGCTGCTATTCGGAAGCGCGGGCGCGGCTACTTTGTCATCGTCAAAGCGGCGAGCGCGTTTGACGCGGAAGAGTTTCAGCACGGTCACGAAATAGAGCGGGACGAAGAAGAGGCCGAGCAGGGTGGTGGTGATGGTGCCGCCGACGATGCCGGTGCCGACGGCGTTCTGGCTGCCGGCGCCGGCGCCGGTGCTGAGCGCCAGCGGGAGCACGCCGAGGCAGAAGGCGATGGACGTCATGAGCACGGGCCGCAGGCGCTGCCGCACGGCGTGGACAGCGGCGTCGATCAAGGTCGCGCCGGAGTCGTAGCGCTCTTTGGCGAATTCGATGACGAGGATGGCGTTCTTGGCTGAGAGGCCGATGATGGTGATGAAGCCGATCTGGAAATAGATGTCGTTGGGGAAACCGCGTAGCGCGGTGGCCGCGAGCACGCCGAGCGCGCCGAGCGGGATATCCATCATGACGGAAAACGGGATGGCCCAGTTTTCATAGAGCGCGGCGAGGCAGAGGAAGACCATCAGCATGGCCAGGATGTAAAGCGGCGCGGAACTGGAGCCGGAGAGTTGTTCTTCGTAGGACAGCCCTGCCCAAGCGAGGCCGATGCCCGGTGGCAATTGCTTGACCATGTCTTCGATGAGGCGCATGGCCTCGCCGGAACTGTGGCCGGGCGCGGGTTCGCCGATGACGGCGGCGGAGGGAGCGCCGTTGAAGCGTTCGAGTTTGGGCGAGCCGAGAATCCAACGCGCGCTGGCAAAGGCGGAGAAGGGCACCATTTCGCTGGTCTGGTTGCGGACATACCATCGGCCGATGTCTTCCGGCGAGGAGCGGTAGGGCGCGTCGCCCTGGAGGAAGACTTTCTTGACCCGGCCTTTGTCGAGAAAGTCGTTGACGTAGGAGGAGCCCCAAATGTTGGAAATCTCGGCGTTGATGTCGGTCAGCTTGATGCCGAGGGCGCCGGCTTTTTCCTCGTCGATGTCCAACTGCAACTGGGGCATGTCGCTCAAGCCATTGGGACGAACGCCCAGCAACGCCGGGTTTTGCGCCGCCATGCCCACGAGCTGGCTCCGCGCCTCCATCAGCGCCTCATGACCGACGCCGGCATTGTCGAGCAGCCGGAGATCGAAGCCATTGGCGGTGCCGAGTTCCATCACGGCGGGCGGAGCGAAGGCGAAGGCGAGCGCTTCCTTGTATTGCATGAACGTGCCCATGACTTCGCGCTGAATGGCCGAGACCGACTGGTGCGGCCCCTTCCGTTCGCTCCAGTCTTTCAATGCGCAGAACATCATCACCTGGTTCTGCCCCGAGCCGGCGAAGCTGAAGCCGGCGATCCCGAAAGCGCCTTTCAGGGCGTCGCCGTGGGTGCTGAAAATGTGATCCTCCATTTTCGTGAGCACGGCGATGGACTGCTCCTGGGTCGAGCCGGGCGGCAATTGGGCGCTGGCCATGAAGGTGCCCGTGTCTTCGGACGGCAGGAAGCCGCCGGGCAGATGGCGGAAGAGGGAAAAGACGCCGGCGATGATCACGGCATAGGCGACGAGCATCATCGCACTGCGGCGGAGAATGGCGCCGACGCCACGGGCGTAGCGGTCGGCGGTGCGGTCGAACATCCGGTTGAACCAACCGAAGAACCCGCGGCGCTTGTGCACGGAATCTTTCGTGACCGGGCGCAGCATGGTGGCACAGAGCGCGGGCGTGAGGATGAGCGCGACGAACACCGACAGCGTCACGGCGGAGACGAGCGTGATTGCAAACTGCCGGTAGATGACGCCGGTGGAGTTGCCGAAAAAAGCCATCGGCACGAAGGCGGCGCACAAGACCAGGCCGATGCCGACGAGCGCGCCGGAGACCTGGTCCATGGATTTGCGCGTGGCTTCGCGCGGCGGCAGGCCTTCCTCCTCCATCACGCGCTCGACGTTCTCGACGACGACGATGGCGTCGTCCACCAGCAGGCCGATGGCGAGCACGAGACCGAAGAGCGTGAGCGTATTGATCGTGAACCCGATGGCGGCCATGACACCGAACGTGCCTAACAACACGACAGGGACGGCGATGGTGGGGATGAGCGTCGCGCGCCAGTTTTGCAGGAAGAGATACATCACGAGGAAGACGAGCACGACGGCCTCGATGAGCGTCTTGACGACTTCCTGGATGGAGTGCCGCACGAAGGGCGTGGTATCGAAGGGATAGATGGCCTTCACGCCCGGCGGGAAGAAGGCGGAAAGCTCCGCGACCTTGGCTTTGACGGCATCGACCGTTTCCAGGGCGTTGGTCCCGACGGCGGGTCTGATGGCAAAGCCGGCGGAGGGCTGCCGGTTGTAGCGCGAGAGGTTGTTGTAGTTTTCGCGGCCCAGCTCCATGCGGGCGACGTCCTGCAGCAACACGCGCGAGCCGTCCTCATTGACCCGCAGCAGGATGGCGCCGAATTGCTCCGTTGTTTGCAGGCGGCCCTTGGTGACGATGGTGGCCGTCAGCGACTGCCCCGGCGCCGCCGGCAGCCCGCCGACCGAGCCCGCGGAAATTTGCACGTTCTGCGCGCGGATGGCGGCCGCGACATCGGTCGTGGTGAGCTGGTATTGGGTCAGCTTTTCGGGATCCAGCCAAATGCGCATGGCGTATTGCGTGCCGAAATTCTGGATCTCGCCCACGCCGGTGATGCGGCTGATGGGGTCTTGCAACGTGCCGGTGAGGTAGTCGCCGAGGTCGGCGTTCGTCATCTTGCCGTCTTCCGAAACCAGCGCGAGCACGAGCAGGAAGTTGCGCACCGATTTCGCCACCTTGACGCCCTGGCGCTGCACTTCCTCGGGCAGCAGCGGCATGGCCAGTTGCAGTTTGTTCTGCACCTGCACCTGGGCGATGTCCGGATTCGTGCCCCCGTCGAAGGTGACGGTGATGGTCACCCCGCCGTTGGAGTCGCTGGCCGATTCGATGTAGCGCAGGTTGTCAATCCCGCTCAGCTTTTGCTCGATGACCTGGGTGACGGTATCTTCGACCGTCTTTGCCGAAGCGCCGGGATAGGTAGCCGTGATGGCCACGGCCGGCGGCGCGATGGCGGGATATTGCGTGATCGGCAGCCGGAGCACCGAAATGCCGCCGGCCACCATGATGACCAGCGCGATAACCCACGCGAAGACCGGACGGTCGATGAAAAATCGTGACATGGAACCCTGAGGGGAATAGTGAGATACGGAGACAGTAAGATAGTGGGGCGACCGAAGGGCCGGCTGAGCGGATCAGCGGGCGGCGGTGGCGGGAGGAGTGGCCGCCGTGTGGGCGGCGGCGGACGATTGCCAAGGCACGGGTTTGACCGGCGCACCGGGCCGCACTTTTTGCAGATTGTTCATGATAATGCGGTCTCCTGCTTTCACCCCGCCGGTGACGAGCCAGTGGCCGTCGATGGTGCGCGTCGTTTCCAGGACGCGCAGCTCCACTTTGTCGTCGCTGTCCACCACCAGCGTGGTGGGTTCTCCCTTGGTGTTGCGGCTCACCGCCTGTTGCGGCACCAGCAGCGCATCGGGCTTCGTGCCTTCCAGTAATTGCGCCCGCACAAACAGGCCCGGCAGCAGCAGCTTTTCGGGGTTGGGAAAAATGGCCCGCAGGGTGACGGAACTGGTCGTCGGATTGACGGTGACAT
>CAZQUC010000341.1:0-4990 GCA_964596095.1 uncultured Enterobacteriaceae bacterium | reverse complement strand
CGCGCCTGTCCGGCGCGTCTGCAAGCAGTCTCTACAATCGAAGTTTCTCAGGCTTTCGGTTTGACTGTTGTGAACGCTAAAATGAAAAAGATGGAGCCTCTACTTAAGGGTAATCGGAAAAGTTTGTCAACTTTTCGATCCGGCCTTTTCCCGGCGGGACTCACATCCCAGAGAGATACAAAAACACAGTTTTTACACCAGAAACCCCAAAAACCTCACGCCAGCATCCTCCTTGAAAAATAATATCAATACTAGTGGTGAGTCAGGCTTAAATATTTAGGTTTTATTAAATATCCGGTTGCGAAAATCCGCTCTCCCAACCTTTGTAGCTCCTTATTCGCCGCCACCGCATGAACCAATCTCGGGGCGATGGCTTCGCCATCGGTGGTGTTTCGCCAGGCAGTCTCTGAGCCATCACACGCGGTGAAACGGGCAGGCGGGACGCCCGCCCCCCTTCCGGCAATCCTCTTTCGCGGCAACATCCACTGGATTCCGGAGAGAGACAGCGGAGTGTCGGGCAACCAACACTGTCTCTCCGCACCGCTTCATCGGCGTTCCGTTTATGCCACCCACGTCATTGTTCCGCCAAGTTCTCTCCACCGTGATCCTTTTCGCGCTCGCGGGCGGTCTGCTTTTTTCCTGGAGCCATCGGCGCGAAGGTTACGGGCTGGCCGATCTCATCGCCCGCCGGCCGTTGCTGGCCGACACCGCGGCCGGATCGCTCACACCCGCCGACAAGGTCCCCTTCACCGGCACGCCGGCGGAGGCGGCCGCCGCGTCGGGGCTGTCGCTGCTGGAAATGATGGACCAGGAGCAGACCAACCTGGTGGCGGCGGTGGCGCCGTCGGTCGTGCTCATCAACACGACCCGCGTCCAGCGGCTGCGCGGCATCGATCCCTACGGCCGCCTGCGCGGCGTGCGGCGTTATGTGCCCGGCCTGGGGTCCGGCGTCATCATCAGCAAGGAAGGACATGTGGTGACGAATTATCATGTGGTGGAAGGCGTGGAGGAAATCCAGATCGTCATGCACGACGGCAGCAAATGCCTGGCCGAGCGGGTGGGTGAGGACAAAACGACCGACATCGCGCTGCTGCGGATCATCAATCCGCTGGTGCGGGAATTCCCCGCGCTACCGCTGGTGGATTCCGACAAGGTGAAACCGGGCCAGATCGTCTTCGCCATCGGCAGCCCGTTCGGACTGCGCGAATCGGTCAGCCACGGCATCATCAGCCACCGCGACCGGCAATTGAGCGACCGGGATCCGCCGAAATTCCAGACCACCGCGGTCATCAATCCCGGCAACTCCGGCGGCCCGCTGGTCAACGTGCGCGGGGAAATCGTGGGGTTGAACGTGGCGATTTACGCGGGGCAGGAGGACGTGCGGGTGTGGCAGGGCATCGGGCTGGCCATTCCGTCCAACGACGTGCGCCGCGCCATCGACCGCATCCGCAACGGCGGACGCGACCGGGCTGGCTATCTCGGAATCCAGGCCGACACGCATTCCACGACCGGAGAGACCGACGATTCGGTGATCATCACCCGCGTGGTGCCCGGCTCGCCCGCCGACAAAGCCGGACTCAAAGAGGGCGATGTCATCCTGCGCTTCGGTGGGCAACCGCTGACACGCGGCGGGGATTTGTTCACGCGCATCAACCGCCGGCCGATCGGCGATCCCGTGATGATCGACATTCTCCGCGGCACCGAAACGCTGACCATCAGTGCCATGGTGGCGGACCGCGACGAGGCCATTAGCGAAGAGGAACGCCTCGCCGAACGGCGCGACCTGCGGGAGCAGATCGGCATTGAAGTGCAGAATCTCACCGAGCGGTTCCGGCAGCAATTTCAGATTCCGAGCGACATCCCCGGCATCGTGGTCACCGATGTCGAGCCGGACTCGCCCGCCGACGGCAACATCTACCGCTGGAGCATCATTTACGAAATCAACGGCACGCCGATCAAATCCGTCGAGGAGTTCTTCTCACTGATCAGCTCGCTGCGGGGCAAGCGCTTCACCCTGAGTTTGATTTACAACGGTCTCTCCCATTCGCGGATTATCGATCTGCCGGAGTGAGCCGCCACGCCGGCCTCCGGCCATCGGCCATTCTCCGAACCGCGGTTGCAGCATCATTTTACGAAAAACCTGCGGCGGGCGCGTGAATCCGCCGAGAGTGGGCGGGCTTTCCCACATCCCGACACCTCATGGATTCCTCACGCCGCGATTTCCTCAAACAAGCCCTGACGTTCGCCTCGGCGGGCGGAGTGGCGCATTTCCTCCCCGGCGCCATCCAGCGCGCGCTGGCCATCGACCCCGCGCCCGGCACCACGTATCTCGACGCCGAGCACGTGGTCATCCTCATGCAGGAAAACCGCTCGTTCGATCATTGTTACGGCGCATTGCAAGGCGTGCGCGGCTTCAACGATCCGCGTGCGGTGACGCTGCCGGACGGCAATCCCGTGTGGCTGCAAACCAATGCCGAGGGCAAAACGTATGCCCCTTTCCACCTCGACATCAAGGACACCAAGTCCACGTGGATGAGTAGCCTGCCGCACTCGTGGGCCGACCAGATCGACGCGTGGAACGGCGGACGGTTCGACCGCTGGCTCGACGCCAAAGTCTCCGGCACGCGCGCCTATGCCGGGATGCCGCTCACGCTCGGCTATTACACGCGCGAGGACATCCCGTTCTACTACGCGCTGGCCGATGCCTTCACGGTGTGCGACCAAAATTTCTGCTCCTCGCTCACCGGCACCACGCCGAACCGGTTGCACCTGTGGACGGGCACGATCCGCGCCGAAGCCACGCCGGAGAGCAAAGCCTGCGTGCGCAACAGCGACGTAAGTTACAACTCGGAGGTCTCGTGGACCACCTTTCCCGAACGGCTGGAGGAACACGGCATCGACTGGCGCATTTATCAGAACGAACTCAGTCTGAGCAATGGGTTGCGCGGCGAAGCCGAAAACTGGCTGAGCAATTTCACCAACAACTCACTGGAATGGTTCACGCAATACCACGTGCGCTTTCTCCCCTCGCACCGCGCGTGGTTGGCGGAGCAGGAGCAGACGCTCGCCACGGAGCTGGCCACGCTGGAAGCCCAACCCCAGGAGCCGCCGCCCACGCCCGAGGCCGCGGAACAGCGGGACAAAACCCGCGCGCGGCTGGAAAGCGTGCGCGCGTCGTTGGCGCGCTGGAGCGAGGAAAATTTCGCCGCCCTCCCGCCACGCGAGCAGGCGCTGCACCACAAGGCCTTCACCACCAACACAGGCGACCCTCATTACCGCGAGCTGGAAACGATCTCCTACCAGGACGGCGACACCGCGCGTGAGATGAGCGCTCCCAAGGGCGACGTGCTGCACCAATTCCGCGCCGACGTGCGCGAGGGCAAACTGCCGCCGGTATCCTGGCTGGTCGCGCCCCAGCACTTCTCCGATCACCCCTCTGCCCCGTGGTATGGCATGTGGTATCTTGCCGAGGTCTTCGACATTCTGACGAGCAACCCCGAAGTGTGGAAGAAAACCATCTTCATCCTCTGCTACGACGAGAACGATGGATACTTCGACCACGTTATCCCCTTCACCCCGCCGCATCCCGACCGGCCCGAAAGCGGCGCGGCCTCGGTGACGATCGACACGCGCCTGGAGCATGTCAGCGAAGCGCAGGAGGCCGCCTACCAAGCGGCGCATCCCAACGCCGAAGTCCGCTCCGGCCCCATCGGCCTCGGCTACCGCGTGCCGCTGGTGATCGCCTCGCCGTGGAGCCGCGGGGGCTTCGTCAATTCGGAGGTCTTCGATCACACGTCGATCCTCCGGTTCCTGGAGCATTTCCTCTCGCACAAAACCGGCCGGCCGGTCGTCGAGCCGCACATCTCGCCGTGGCGACGCGCCATCTGCGGCGATCTGACTTCGGTGTTCCGACCCTACCACGGCGAGAAGCTCCCACGCCCGCAGCCGCCGGAGCGGAAGGAATTTCTCAGCGGCATCCATCAGGCGCAATTCAAAGGATTGCCCACCGGCTTCCGCGAATGGACCGAAGAGGAGCAAGCCCGCGCCCGCGACGGCCGGCCCGGCGCGCCCGGACTCCCGCGGCAAGAGCCCGGCACGCGCCCCGCGTGTCCGCTGCCGTATGAATTGGGCGTGGCGGGCGCCTTGAGCGAAGACCGGCGGACGTTCGCCATCACCTTCGCCGCCGGGCGCGACCGCTTCGGCGAACGGGCCGCGGGCGCGCCGTTCCATGTTTATTCGCCGGTGAAAACCCGCCTGCCCGGCGCGACACCGCCTGTCTTCGCCAGCGGCCGCACGTGGACTTACGCCGTCGCCGCCGGCGACCGCCTCACCGGCCGGTGGTTGCTCGATGATTTCGAAGGCGACACTTACCACCTCCGCGTCCACGGCCCCAATGGCTTCTTCCGCGAATTCCGCGGCACGGCGCGTGATCCGCGTCTGGAGGTTCGCTTGGAGCCCGGTCCTTCAGGAGACGACTCCGCGCCCGCGCTCTCGCTCCACCTGCGCCGGCTCGACGCCCGCGGCCCGCTCGTCGCGCATGTCGAAGACATGGCTTACGGGCAACCCGCGCGCCAAGTCACCTTGTCCCCCGGCGATACCTCCGGGGTCGTCCTGCCGCTGCCTCTCGACGCCAGCGGCGGCTGGTATGATTTCCGCGTCCATCTCGGCGACGCCGCGCCGCGATTCCTCCAACGCTTCGCCGGCCGTCACGAAACCGGCCGCGTCAGCCTCACCGATCCCTTCATGGGGCGCGCGTAACGATCGGGTCGGGACGGCAGGATTCCGCCCGCCGCCCCTCCCACACCACTGGGCAGGTGGAACCGCATCCGGCGGGTGGAGCCGCGTGGTCCTAACCATTGAAGTTTGATGGCATAGGGAACCCGGAGCGGCGCCGTTTTCGGTTGTTGCGGGCTTGGTGCATGACCGGGCTGGCGGCTAGAGCAATTTAAATAAAGTTATAGCCACAAGAGGCGAACCAATGAAGGGCATC
>CAZQUC010000340.1:0-5012 GCA_964596095.1 uncultured Enterobacteriaceae bacterium | reverse complement strand
CATGACCTTCGGGAAAAAATCCGCCATCGCCACGCGCCGTCATCTCACGGCGTGATCTTCCCGTCCCGGATGGCGAAGGCGCGGTAGAGGTGGAGTTGCTCGTAAGTGATGGACATGCCGGGGCTTTCGGAGAGGGCGGTGTGGAGCGGGCCGAGGCGGTTCAGCCCGTGCTCGCTGCGGGCGGCGGCGGTCTCGATGCGCCAGGCTTCCTCTTCGGTGTAGAATGATCGCGGGTCGGCGTCGAGTTCGCGGGCCGCGATCGCCTTGGCGAGGTGTTGAGCGACGGTGCCGCGTGAAAGGTTGCGTCGCGTGGCGATGGTGTCGAGATCGTGTCCTTGGCGAAAGAGACGGATCGTTTCGTAAGTGGAGGCGCCGTGGGCCTCGGCGCGCATCGGTTTCGCGGGACGCGACGGCTCGGGCTCGTCGGCAAAGCTCCGGCGCTCGTGGGAGGCCAGCCACACGGTGATGGCGCCGAGGAAGACGCGGCCGAAGTCTTCGAGCTTGCGGCTGCCCACGCCGGGCACGGCGAGGAAGGCGGTCTCGTCCTGCGGATAGCTTCGCGCCATGTGGCGCAGGCTGACATCGGAGAAGATGACGTAGGAAGGCACGCCGCGTTCGTCGGCGAGGCGCTTGCGCAGCTCGCGCAGGTGCCGGAAGAGATCCTCATCACACGCGATGGCGCCGGCGCGGGCGAGGCGTCCGGTGGAGGTGGCGCGCTCGGAAGACGCGGCGGCCGCGGCGTGGGGCGCGCGGGTCAGGGTGAGGGGCTCGCCGCTTTTCAACCACGCCCGGCCTTCAGGGCTGAGACCGAGGGTTTGGAAGTGGTCGGCGCTCTGCGTGGCGAAACCGCGCCGGACCATCTCGCGGCCGAGGGCGAGCCATTCGGGACGGGCCAGCGTTTTGCCGATGGCATAAGTGCTCAGCGTGTCGTGGCCGCGGTCCAGCACCTTGGCATTGCGCGAGCCGGTGAGCACGTCCACCGTGTGATTGAGCCCGAAATCGCAGCCGCTTTTTTGCCGCAGGCGGTAGAGGCAGGAGAGGAATTGCTGCGCCTCGGTGGTGGCGTCCCACGTCTCGCGCGGCGAGAGGCAGATGTCGCAGGCGCCGCAGTTTTCCTCCGGCCACTCCTCGCCGAAATACCGCAACAAGGCCACGCGCCGGCAGGTGTCGCCTTCGGCGAAGTCCGCCATCTGCCGCATCTGCGCCGCCGTCTGCTCGGCCGCGGCGCGGTCCTCCATCTCGTCGAGGAACTTGAGGTTCTTCACCAGATCGCCGCGCGAGAAGAGCAGCAGGCAATCGGAGGGCAATCCATCGCGGCCCGCACGGCCGGTTTCCTGGTAGTAGCCTTCGATGTTTTTCGGCAGGTCGGCGTGGATGACGTAGCGGACGTTCGGTTTGTCGATGCCCATGCCGAAAGCGATGGTCGCGCAGACGACGCGCGCCTCGTCGCGGAGAAAGGCATCCTGGTGCCGGGCGCGCTCCGCCGGGTCCAGCCCCGCGTGATAGGCCACGGCGCGCACGCCTTCGGCCGCCAGCGCCGCCGCCATCGATTCCGCGGTGCGCCGCGCCTGCACATAGACGATGCCCGCCTCGCCCTCGCGCTCGCGGACGAATTCATACACCTGCCGCAGCGGCTTGGCCTTGGGCACGACGGTGTAGCTGAGGTTGGGGCGGTTGAAGCTGGCGACGAAAACCTCCGGCTCGCGCAGGTGCAATTGCGTCACGATGTCCGAGCGCACGCGGCGCGTCGCCGTGGCCGTCAAGGCGATGAAGGGCACGCCGGGCCAACGATCGCGCAGGGTGGAGAGCTGGCGGTATTCCGGGCGAAAATCGTGCCCCCATTCGCTGATGCAATGCGCCTCATCCACCGCCACCGCCGAGACGCCCCAGCGACGCAGGTCTTCGACGAACCCGTCGAGCATCACCCGTTCGGGCGCGGCGTAGAGGAGTTTGTATTCGCCGGCGTGCAACCGCGCCAGCCGCCGCCGCGCCTCCGCCGGCGCCAGCGAGGAATTGAGAAACGTCGCCGCCACGCCCGCCGCCTGGAGCGCGTCCACCTGGTCTTTCATCAGCGCGATGAGCGGCGAGATCACCAGCGTCAACCCCTCGCGCACCAACGCCGGCAATTGGAAGCACAACGATTTGCCCGCCCCCGTGGGCAGGATCGCCACCACATCACGTCCCGCCAGCGAGGCGGTGACGATCTCTTCCTGCAAGGGCCGGAACGCGGTGTAGCCGAAGACTTCTTTGAGCGTCGAAAGGAGTCGGGAGTGCATGTTATCAAAAAGTTTTCAGAATTCAGCATTCAGTTTTCAGCCGGACGAGGGCGGGCGCAATGTGGAGGAGCGGCCCGTTTCCTCATTATCCCATTATCTCTTTCCCCTCACTCTTCGACGCGGATTTTGACGCCGGGGCCGAGTTTTTCATAGAGAAAGAGGGCGACTTTGTCGGGGATGACGACGGCGCCGTCGGTGGTGGCGGCGCCGGTGGCTTCGCCGGCGAAAATGAGCGGCCCGCCGCCGGAGAGTTTGAAGGCGCACTTGGGGATGACCGGCTCGAACACCCCGCCCGCCGGCAAGGCATCGAGCGCGGGAAAGACGCCGCGCGCCAGCACCACGCCCTGGGTCGTGCGGTAAAGGCCGTAGTTCACGTTTTTAGGATCGATGGTCTTTTCTTCGATGGAAAACTCGCCGGGAGTCGTGGGGCTGAACGGCCGGCCGTGAGCCACGGGGACTTCGACGGCCAGCGTCGCCCCGGCGAACACGCGCAGCCGGTGGTCGCGCAGGCTCAGCACCATCGCCGCATTGGCGGACGTCAGCGTCTCGGCGGCCGGCAGCACCTTCGGCTCCGGCGGCGGACACAAGAGCTTGATGAGCGCCGCCACTTTGGCCACGCGTTCCGCCGCCGTGCGGGCCGCCGCCGCTTCTTCCGGCGTCGGCGCGACCGCTGCGCCCGCCCCTTCCGTTGCTTCCGTCCCTCCTTCCACGGCAGGCGCCTCCGCCCCTCCCGCGATTCCACCACCGGAACCGAGGATGAACACTAACGCGAGGAAAAGGAAAGGCGTTTTGACCTGAAGATTAAGCCGCATAAGATCACTTCGTGTTTGACTCCATCACCTTGTGCCCGTTGGGGCCGGGGCGCAACCGGCGGTCCGCCGGTCCCCGTTGCGTTCGCGCCGCCCTGCTGCTGGGACTGGCGATGGCCGTCGCCCATGCCGACATTCAGGGTCCGACCGGGGATGATAAAGACCGCCGGCGCGGCGTGCGCGATGAAAGCCTGCGGCGTGTGATCGACATCCCCACGCCCAAGGATGCGGCCGTCAGCGTGGTGCGCGGCAAGCCCACGGACATCGTGCTGGAAGCCACGTCGGGACTGCGCCAGTCGGTGGAGTTCCGCCTCAGCACACCACCCCGCGCGGGCCGGCTCACCTCCATCCGCTCCGTCGCCAACGAACGGGCCGTGGTCACTTACACGGCCGGCGCGGGAGGGGCGACGCAGGATTCATTCACCTTCCGCGTCAAACATCGCGATTCCGCCACTTCCGGCTCGGCCGTGGTGCGGATCACCATCATCGACCCGAAACCCGAACTCCACGTGATCGGCCAGGCGGACTTCGGCGAGGTGATCCTCGGCGAAACGGTCCAACGGCCGCTGGTGCTGGAAAACAAAGGGCTCGGCGATTACCAGGCGATGATCGAACTGCCGCCGCCCTGGACCCTGGTGACGGGCGGCCTGCCACTCACCGTGCCCGCCGGAGGCAAGGTCGAAGTGCCACTGGCCGTGCGGCCGCAATTCGTCGGCCCGGCGGACTTCACGCTGCGCTATCCCGGGCTTCCCGGCGTGGCCACCAAGCTCACCGTGCTGGGCGTATCGCCGCTGCAGGTCGAGCCGGTTTCCCTGCCTGCCACCTGGCGGCCCGCGGACCGGACGCGCCGGGCGGAGATGACCCTGGCCAACCGCTCCTCGTTGCCGCTCGACTACCGGATCAGCGCGCCACCACGCCTCACCCTGAGCGCCGGCCGCGGCACGCTCGAACCGCACGCCCGGCAGAAAATCGAGCTGGTGCTGCCCGAGGGCGATCCCGCGGAACTCAACGGCCTCATCACCGTGCTGGCGCGCGATACGCGGGTGGAGGCCACCTTTCTCGCCCCCGCCGCGCCGGCGTGGCTGCGGCTGCGCGAGGCCGACAAGTTCACGCGTTCCGGCGAGGATTACCTGCTGCCGGAGGATGGCGCGCCCGCCACGCTGCTGCTGGAAAATGTCGGCGGGCACGCCGCGCCGCTCGAGGTCACGGCGCCGGACGGCTTCACGCTGATCGCGTTTGAGAACGGGCAGGACTTCGCGCCCGGCGACGTGCGCCGCCTCTCCCTGCGCACCACGCGCTCCGGCCAGGTGCGCGGCGTGTTGCAGGCGGCGCTCGGCGAGCACAAACTCACCTTCCCGCTTTGCTCCTCCACGCCCGAGCCGGCGCCCGCCGCCTCCACGCCTCCCGAGCCGGAGACCGGCCACGCCTCCGCCCCGACCGCGCGCCGGCCGACGCGGACGGCGCCGACCCGCGCCGAGAAAAAAACGCTCATGACCGCGGATGTGGTGGGAGTCTTTCCCGCCGGGATGGCCCAGAACGATAGCTTGCCGGAGCTTCCCTATTTCACGCCGGGCAAACTCACCTCGCAGAGTTTTGAATTTTCCTTCCCGAGCGCCGGCGCGGAATACGGCTATGTGATTTTCCGCGAGGAATACCGGCCGTCGAAAAGCACCGGCCGCCCCATGCGCTATTGGATCCCGTGGGAGGGAGTGACCTTCAAACCCGCCGGGAAAGACATCGTGGCCAAGCTCGACCATCTCGTGCCGGGCCGGAAATACATCATCCGCTTCGCGGTCCGCGCCACCGACGGCCGGATGGGGCCGCCCAGCGTGCCGACCAAGTTCGTCACCCCTCTGCCCCAGCCCTGGCCATGGGGCTGGACGCTCAGCCTCGCCCTGTTCGCGGCCCTCGGCTGGTGGGGATGGCG
>CAZQUC010000339.1:0-5029 GCA_964596095.1 uncultured Enterobacteriaceae bacterium | reverse complement strand
GATGCCCTTCATTGGTTCGCCTCTTGTGGCTATAACTTTATTTAAATTGCTCTAGAAGCCCGTCCTGTGACAGCCCGGCCCGGCGGGCGGGCGGGTGTTGAGCCGCCTCTGCGGCCAGAGGCGACAGAGCCTCCGAAACGCCAACGGCGTTGTGGCCTCCAGCCCAGGGTTGGCGCGACGCAGGAGCGCCTACCCTGGGTGACGATGCCACAAAAGGGCCAACCGCAACGCGGTTGCGGCCTTGGTCATCTTCACGACAGAGGCGTGGGGCGCAGGCCGAAACTCCGTTGGAGTTTGGAATATTTTGGGGACGCTTTCCCCAGGGTAGGCGCTCCTGCGTCGCGCCAACCCTGGGCTTGGAGACGGAATCCCTTCGGGATTCACTGTCGTGTTCGCTTCACCCTTCTTCTGCGCCGACCTGTCGTGGCTACACACATACAAGAGTCGGGGAAGAATAACTCAACAAGTTCTTAAGTATATGCCTATGGGCGCCCCCCTTCTTCTTCGCCGCCTCTTTCGTCCTTTCCTCGCCATTCCCCCTCTCCCCTGCTACATTCCCCGCTCCATCCCACTGCCCCAACCCGTGCCCGCTTCCGACTTCCAACTCAAATTCTGCGGCCAAACCTCCTTGGCCGACGCGCGCGCCAGCGCCACCGCTGGCGCGACCATGATCGGCGTGATCTTTTACCCCCGCTCCAAACGCTACGTGCCCTTCGCCGAAGCGGCATCCTGGATCAACGAAGTGCCCGCGGGCATCGAACGCGTGGCCGTCTTCGTCGATCCCACGCTCGCGGAAGTGCGGGCCGCGCTCGCTGACGGGTTGTTCCATACGGCGCAATTGCACGGCCAAGAGACCCCGGAATTTTTCGCCACGCTGGCGGCGGAAGGGTTCGGGGGCCGCCTCATCAAAGCCCTGCAAATCGAAGACGCCTCATCACTGGAAACACTCGACACCTTCCCCACGCGACGTTTCCTGCTCGACGGCCCCGATCCCGGCAGCGGCCGCCCGTTCGATTGGTCGCTGGCCGCCACCGCCGTGACGCGCCGGCCCGACGCCCACTTCCTGCTCGCCGGCGGTTTGACCCCGGAAAACGTCGCCACCGCCATCGACGCGGTGCGGCCGCACGGCGTCGATGTGGCCACCGGAATCGAAGCCGCCCCCGGCCGCAAGGATGTGGAGAAGATGACCCGCTTCGCCACCGCCGTCCGGGAGACGGTGAAAAACTTTGCTTTCCCGAAGCAAAATCAGTTGCATTTCCCGAACGAGAGGGCTTAGACTTCCCCAAGCCCGCCCGCGCGGCGGTTCGCTCGACAGACTGGAGGCGAAAAAGTTTCCCACGTCGGCTGTTTTGCAGAATGTTGATTGCCAAAACAGCCGCCACCCAGCAAGCTTGAGCGAGGCATCCCGCGCATCCTTCCCGGAATTTTCCGGGTGTCGGTCGTGCCCTTCCTCGCGAAGCGCCCGCGCCGTCAGGGCCGGCCCTCGCGGCCACAGCAGTTTCTCACCGGTCTCCATGGTTTTGAGCACGGCGGTTTCGTTCCATACGCATTGTTGTTCCGGTTCCCGGTATCCCCGCGGCACCGGGCTTGTTTCATCCCCCCATTCCTCATCCCGTTATGGCTGGCCACAGCAAATGGTCCAAGGTTAAGCACATCAAAGGCGCGGTTGACGCCAAGCGCAGCCAGGTTTTTTCGCGGCTCTCGCGGGAAATCATCGTCGCGGCCAAAAGCGGCGGCGGCGACCCGAAGCAGAACGCGCGCCTCCGCACCGCCATCGACGCCGCCAAGGCGCAGAACATGCCCAACGACACCATCGACCGCGCCATCAAAAAAGGCACCGGCGAACTCGGCGGCGAAGCCCCCTCCGAGATCACCTACGAAGGCTACGCGCCCGGCGGCGTCGCCCTCATCGTCGAATGCGTGACCGATAACAAAAACCGCACCTCCGCCGACCTGCGCAGCGCCTTTTCCCGCCATCACGGCTCGCTCGGCACCCCCGGCAGCGTGGCCCACCTCTTCGCCCGCAAGGGCGAAATCCGCCTCCCGCTCGCCGCCGCCGATGAAGAAAAAATCCTCGAAGCCGCGCTGGAAGCCGGCGCCGACGACGTGACTCAGGACGGCGAAGAACACATCATCCTCACCGCGCCCGACCAGTTGTTCGCGGTTGGCGACGCCTTGCGCGGCCAAGCCCTCGCCCCCGCCTCGCAAAAACTCGTGCAAGTGCCACTCACCAACATCGCCGTCGGCGACGCCTCCACCGCCAGCCAGATTTTGCGCCTCTGCCATTTCCTCGACGACCTCGACGACGTGCAGAACGTGTATGCCAATTTCGACATTCCCGAAGAATTGCTCGACCAGGTGTCGCAGAACTGACCTCTCCGGCTCGTTTCTTTCCATCCTTTCCACCGAACCATCCGCCCCGACCACCTCCACGCCATGACGGCGCCTTGACCACTGTCTGACTCTCCGCCCCCTCCGCATTCCCAACCACTACCTCTTCCAATTTTCATCATGTCCGAAATCCAGGAGCTTCCACTCGCCGACGCGCCTCCCGCCGCCAAAAAGCGGACGGCCAAGAAAGCCGCGGCGAAAAAAACCGCCGCCCGCAAAACCTCGGCCAAGAAAGCCACGGCCGCCACCAGCGAAAGTCTCGACGCTCCGGCTCAGGTTCCGGCAGCGGCCGCGCTTCCCGCCGAAACCGCCACCGCCGAGCCGCCCCCCAAAGTGGCAAAAAAAGCCGCGCGCAAAACCACCAAAAAGGTTCTTCTCGAGGTCGAAAAAAAGCCCGATCTGCCCGTGTGGGTGGTGCCACCGGTGAAGCGTCGCCCGGCGGCTGCCATCGAATCACCCGCCGCCCCAACGCCCTCTTCCACTCCCGCGTCACCCCCGCCCTCCGCTGCCGCTGCCGCTCCCACTCCGACACCAGCTCCAGTCGCAGCGACGCCGCCGGCGCCCGCCGCCCCACCGCCCCAGGTGGAACCGCCAGCCCGTCCGGTATCGCCGCCACCCGCGGCACTCGCTCCCGCGTCCACTCCCACCGCCGAACCAGTCCCCCCTCCACCAGCAGCGGCCTCCCCCGCTCCCGCCCCCCCAGCGGCGCGTGCGCATCAAGCGGACGCCACCCGGCCGGCCCAACCCCGGCCCCAATCTCAGCCCGGCCCGCGTCCGGCGCCGTCTCATGGCGGCCCGCCGCAAGCGCGCGGCCCGCAAGGACCAGGCCCGGCCCGTTTTGAAAAAGGCCGCAACAAAAAACGCCGCCGCGGCCGCGATCGCTTCCGCGAACCGCAACCGGGCGGCGACACCGCCCACGACGACAACGGCGCCGCCCCGCCGCGCTCTCCCCGCGGCCCCTACCCGCAACAAAGCCCGCGGCCGCCGCGCGAACTCACCGGTCCCATTCAGGAAGTCAGCGGACTCCTGGAAATCTCCGGCAAAGGCTTCGGGTTCCTGCGCCAACGCCACCGCAATTTCATCTCCGCTCCCACCGACGTGTTTGTCTCCCCGGAAACGGTCCGCAAATACGGCCTGCGCGACGGCGTCTTTCTGGAAGGCGAAGCCCGCCAAGGCCAGCGCGGCCCGCAGATGTCCGAGTTGAAAAAGATCAACGGCCGCCCGCCCGAAGGTTACAAGAACCTGCCGATCTTCGAAGAACTCACCGCCATCAACCCCTCCAAACGGTTGATCCTGGAAACGGAGGCCACGCGTGCCACCACCCGCATCATCGACATGGTCGCGCCCATCGGCAAAGGCCAGCGCGGCCTCATCGTCGCGCCACCTCGCACCGGCAAGACCACCCTTCTCCAGCACATCGCCGAGGCCATCTCTTCCAAATACCCGGAGATGAAACTCATCATCCTCCTCGTCGATGAGCGGCCCGAGGAAGTCACCGAAATCACCCGCGCCATCCCGCAGGCCGAAGTCTATGCCAGCTCCAACGACTCCGAGCCGAAGAGCCACCTGCGCATCGCGCAGATCGCCATCGAACGCGCCAAACGCCTCGTCGAGTCCGGCGACGATGTCTTCATCGTGCTCGACTCCATCACCCGCCTCGCCCGCGCCAGCAACAACGCCGTCAAAGGCGGTGGCAGCGGCCGCACCATGTCCGGCGGCATCGATGCCCGCGCGCTCGAACTCCCACGTCGCCTCTTCGCTGCTGCCCGCAACACCCGCGAAGCTGGCAGCCTCACCATCATCGGCACCGCCCTCATCGAAACCAACTCCAAGGCCGACGAGTTGATCTTTCAGGAATTCAAAGGCACCGGCAACATGGAACTCGTGCTCGACCGCAAGATCGCGCAGCAATACGTCTTCCCCGCCGTGGACATCTTCAAATCCGGCACCCGCCGCGAAGAGCTGCTCCTGCCCGCACATCAATTGGAAAAAATCAACCTCATCCGCCGCGGCCTCGCCGGCCACAAACCCGTCGAAGCCGTCGAGCGCCTGCTCCACTTCGTGCGCCGCCATCCCAACAACGCGCAAATGCTCCTCGACATCCCCAAAGCCGCCTTCGTCGAGCACTAAAAAGCGAAAAACCTCCTTGCGCCGGCCCGCCGCCGAGGCACACTCGCCCTCCCGCCGTCCTTGCAAGACGGCACCACTAAAACGGGCCGTAGTTCAGCTTGGTAGAACGCTTGCATGGGGTGCAAGAGGTCGTGAGTTCGAATCTCGCCGGCCCGACCAGATAATCAAGGAGTTACGGAGACTCCCACGCTTAAAAGACTGCAACTGTGACGTGGCGATTGTGACGTAACGGGCCTGATGACCTGGAATATTCTTGGGAAAATCGCAGAAATAGCGAATTTCAACCCAGCAAAACCCGCCGCAGGCGGAAGCGGGCGAGGGCGCGTTGGCTTCACTCCGCTTTTCCAGAGCATTGAGCCGGTCGCTTTCGTAGCCGGCGCGCCATTGCAGGAGCAGGTTTTTGAGGTCCATGGCTTCTACTCCTTTTGACTGAGAAGGCGGGGAATCTCGACGAACCCTTGCAGCGCCGGCCGGCAAAAGCTGCCGAGAATGTGGCCGGCGTTGTCCA
>CAZQUC010000338.1:0-5037 GCA_964596095.1 uncultured Enterobacteriaceae bacterium | reverse complement strand
CGCACCAATGCCTGGTGGGTGATGGTCGTCGTCTTCGGGATCGCGGTCGCCGTCGGCCATCTGGGCGCGACGCTGCTCTTCGCCTTGCTGAGTTTCCTGGCCCTACGCGAATACCTCACGCTGACCCCGACCGCCCCCGCCGACCATCGCTCGCTGTTCTGGGCCTTCTTCGTCGTGCTGCCGCTGCAATACTGGTGGGTGTGGCGCGAGTGGTATGGCATGTTTTCCATCTTCGTGCCCGTGTATGCCTTTCTCTTCCTGGCCATGCGCACGGCGCTGGCGGGCGATCCGACGCGCTTTCTGGAACGCACGGCCAAGACCCAATGGGGCCTCATGGTCTGCGTGTTTTTCGTCAGCCATGCGCCGATGCTGCTCACGCTGCGCATCCCTGGTTATGAGGGCCGCAGCGCGTTGTTGCTGCTCTTTCTCGTCATCGTCGTGCAGGCCAGCGACGTGCTGCAATACGTGTGGGGCAAACTCTGCGGCCGGCACAAAATCGCGCCCGTGCTCAGCCCCAGCAAGACCATCGAAGGCCTCGTGGGTGGCGTGCTCAGCGCCTCGGCCCTCGGCGCGGCCCTGTGGCGGCTCACGCCCTTCACCTGGTGGCAGGCCGGGATCTACTCGCTGCTCATCACGGTAATGGGTTTCTTCGGCGGCTTGGTGATGAGCGCGATCAAGCGCGACCGCGGCGTCAAGGACTACGGCAGCTCCCTGCCCGGCCACGGCGGCATCATGGACCGCATCGACTCCATCTGCTTCGCCGCGCCCGTGTTTTTCCACAGCGTGCGGTATTGGTGGACGTGATGCGGTGTCTCGGATAAAATGCGCATGATGAAAATGTCGAGGTCGGTGTCCAAAATTGAAGTTCACCCTCTGATAGATTAAGCAAAGATGAGTTCAGGCGTCTCGCTATAGTTAAAATTTCTTTCTCTTTACAGAAATTAAACCAACACCAATAAGCTATGCCTATCACACAATACGCCAATGCCATCACCGACACGCAACTGCAAAATTTGAAATCAGTCCATCTGGCTTCGGGCGCATTCAAATGTGTCTGCGCATTACTCATCAGCATCCCCTTCTTTGTGCCATACATTG
Organism: uncultured Enterobacteriaceae bacterium; assembly: GCA_964596095.1. Taxonomy (GTDB): domain Bacteria; phylum Verrucomicrobiota; class Verrucomicrobiia; order Verrucomicrobiales; family V1-33; genus CAJBME01. The sequence continues at coordinate 3,939 of CAZQUC010000338.1, read as the reverse complement.
GATTCTTCCAAGATGCCTCGTTTTCGGACATCGACTTCGCATTCATGTCGGTCATCACCTTGATACTGCTGGCCTCAAGTTTGCATATGCATACCGCGCTCACTGTCCATCAGGGGGACAGACGGAAAATCCACTTTCTTATAGTCACAGCCCTTGTTGAATCCTGGTTGGTATTTCCACTCGGTGCTATTGTTCACCACCAGTCGATAAACGGAATCTACAATGCTTACAAGCGGCGGCATGCATTGGCTGCGAAAACTATGTGAGTGGGGTTGATCCAAGCCTGCCGCCTTGCCGTCACTTGCTCCCCACGCCAACTTGTGCGGTAATAGCGCCCGCATGAAGAAAACAGGGATCATCGTCGGCCTCGGGCTGCTGGGGGTGCTCGGCGCCGGGCTGTTCTGGCTGAACCGGCCCGCCGCGCCGGAAACAGCCGCGACGCCGGAGGAGCCGCTGACCGCCGAGGCCGTGCTGGCCTTGGCCGAGCGCTACGCCACGCATGAGTGGACCGCCACGGAGGCGCATGTTTTTCACGGCGACGATCCCGACGGCATCCGCGTGGACACCCCGGATAAAGACTATCTGCCCACCGACCAAAAGCCGGGTTGGTGGGTGATGAACGCCCCCAATATCGGCATCCCCTACAAATGGGGCGGCTTCGAACTGCCGGAGGAATTCGATGCCGGGCTGCGCGCGGGGCGTTACGCAGGGGACGCCTATTCCAAGGAAAAGCGCCGCCTGCTGGACGACGGGGTGAGCCGCCACACCGTGGGCGTCGATTGCAGCGGGTTTGTCTCGCGCTGCTGGCGTTTGGAGCGCAGCTATTCCACGCGAGAGCTGCCGCAGTTGTGCGACGAAATCACCGACCCCGCGCACCTGCGCCCCGGCGATATTTTCAACACCCACAACGCCCATGTCCGGCTCTTCGCGGGCTGGGCCGACGAGGCGAAAACGCGCGTCGTCACTTACGAGGCCTCCGCGCGCGTGCTCCGCGAGGAATACGATCTCGCCACCATGCTCGGCGACGGGTATCGCATGTGGCGCTATAAAAAATTGCGCGCACCGGAGATGAATCTGCCGTGAACGGTGAGGCGTCCCGGAGGGACGTATGTATTCAGCCCCAAAGGGGCGAGATATATCAGCCCAGGGCAAGCGAGGCCTGGCCGAGCACTGCCCTGGGTTCCGGCCACCAACATCCTTCAGCCCTGTAGGGGCGAGACAGCGGGACCGGTCTTCCGGGGAGTCAATGGCGCGAGGTTGTTTCGTCCCTTCAGGACTCCTTCCCCTTGGGATGACCTTGACCCAGGGCGGCGCTCGGCAAAGCCTCGCTTGCCCTGGGCTATGATGTGACGCCCCTTTGGGGCTCAACACATACGAGGCACGCTAAACAGATGTCACGCCACCCATGTCGTCCTTCAACACCTCCGCGCCCAGCACGACGAGCGACACCGCGCCGTGCAGGGTTTTGTCGAGGAATGGCGTGTTGATGCTCTTCGAGCGCATGAACTCGCGGGAAAAGGTCGTCGTCGCCCCGGGATCGAAGAGCACCAGTTCCGCGCGCTGCCCCGGCACGATCGTCACGGGGGGCAGGCCGATGAGCCGGCGCGGGTTGGCGGAGTAATATTTCACCAGAATTTCCCAACCGAATTTCCCCTCGCGGATGAAGTGGTGATACATCGACGGCACGGCGGTTTCCAGGCCGGTGATGCCGTTGGGCGCGGCGATGAATTCACGCTTTTTCTCAAAGTCGGTGTGCGGCGCGTGGTCGGTGGCGAGACAATCGAAGAGACCTTTTTTCAATCCCTCCAACAGGCCCGCGCGATCCTCGGGCGTGCGCAGCGGCGGGTTCATCTTGTAGTGCGTGTCGTAGTCGCCGATGTCCTCGTCGATGAAGAGCAGATGATGCGGCGCGACCTCGCAGGTGACGCGGGCGCCATCGTGCTTGTAACGCTCGACCGTCTTCAACCCCACGACGGTGGTGAGGTGCTGGATGTGCAGCCGCGCGCCGGTGAATTGCGCCAGGCGGCAGTCGCGCGCCAGGCAGATTTCCTCGCTGATGGCGGGCGTGCCGGGCAGGCCGAGCTTGTAGGAATGGCGGCCCTCGTTGATCGCGCCGGGGCCGGAGAGCGTCTTCACCTCGCAGTGCGAGGCGAGCGGCACGTCGAAGTCGCGCACGTATTCCATCGCCCGGCGTAAGACCTGCGGATTCTCCACTGGATCGCCATCATCGGTGAACATGACCGCGCCCAAGGCCGTCATCGCGCCCAGCGCGGCCAGTTCCTCCCCCTGCCGGCCTTTGGTGATCGCCCCGCTGACATACACCGGAATGCGCGCGGTGGCGGCGGCGATTTCCTTGATCGTCCTCACCATCGCGCCGGTATCGACCGCGGGCGTGGTATTCGGCATCGCCACCACGCCGGTGATCCCGCCATTGATCGCCGCCTCCGCGCCAGAGCGGATCGTTTCCGCCGCCACCTTCCCCGGCTCGCGCAAATGCACGTGCGGATCGAAAAACGCCGGCAGCAGCAGCTTCGTTTCTCCGCCCGCGATGACCCGTGCGCCCGGCGGCGGCTCAATACCGCGTGGTTCCACTCCCTTGATGACCCCATCCTCGACCCACACGTCCGCCACCCGCGGCGGCGCGTCTTCCGTGGCGACCAACACCCGTTGAAAAAGAAGGCTACGCGACATCGTCCTCTGTTCTAATCAGTGCCCGTCTCCCTGCCAAGCGATTTTGCGGATGCCTCGCAAGGCTCCCTTGAAACGGCGTGGCTCGATCTCCGCGGCCATCTCGAAGCTGACATTCGTGCCCCGGGGTATGTTCCTCATTGCTCGGAGGGAGCCACCTGGAGAATGATCTTACCGCGCGTATGGCCTTCGCGGCTCAGCTCCCAGGCCTTCGCGGCGTCCGCGAGCGGGAGGCGCCGATCGATGTGGACACGGAGCTGGCCGGCATCGGCCACTTCCACCACCTGGGGCAGCAGCTCGCCCGTGACGAGTCCGGTGACGGCTCCGCGGATTCCCGCCGCCTCACACGCCTCCGCGGGCGGCGGGCCGACGATGGAAACCAGGATGCCGCCTTTTTTCACCACGCCGACGGAGCGGCGGTTCGTGTCGGCATTCGCCGTGTTCAGCACCACGTCCACGTCCCGCACCACGTCCTCGAAGCGCGTGGTGGTGTAGTCGATGGTTTCGTCCGCGCCGAGGGAGCGCAGGAACTCGTGATTCCGCGCCGACGCGGTGGCGATGACATGAGCGCCCCTCGCCTTGGCGAGTTGCACGGCGATCGAACCGACGCCCCCCGCCCCGCCATGAATCAACACGCGCTGGCCTTTCCGCACCTCGCCGACGGTGACGAGCGCCCTCCACGCCGTCTCTCCGACGATGGGCAGACCCGCCGCTTCCTCGAATGAAAATTTGGCCGGTTTCCGTGCGAGCGCGGTGGCCGACGCCAGCGCGTATTCCGCATAAGAGCCACTCGCGGCCACCGCGATGACTTCGTCCCCCACTTTCCATTTCTCCACGGTGGAGCCGACCGCGTCGATGACGCCCGCGAGGTCCCGCCCGGCGATCGGCCGGCTGCCCGCCGCGGCACGCGCGGCGATCTTCCAATCCACGGGATTCACGGAGACCGCCCGCACCTTGATGCGCACCTGCCCCGGGCCGGGTTCGGGAACCGGCACGGACTCGATCCGCACCGCGCCCTCCACGATGACTCCGGCGCGCATCGTGACGGGAGTCTCGGCCCAGGCCCTCGTGTCCGGGCACGCCATCAGGACGGTGAAAAGCAGCGCGGAGGCCGCCAGGAATTTGCTTCGGGGAACCGGCGTGGTGATCATGATCGCGACGTTTTGGAAAAGGTTGGACGAAGGGAAAAGGCCTTCCGTTCAGACCCGATCCGCACTGTCAGATAAAAGGACGAAAAGTCAAAGCGCGGCC
>CAZQUC010000337.1:0-5039 GCA_964596095.1 uncultured Enterobacteriaceae bacterium | reverse complement strand
GCGGCGTCCCCACAGCGCGCTCGACTACCGCACCCCCGCCGAAGCCGCCGCACGCTGTCAAACTACGCTCCAGCCTTCCCTCGCTCCGCTCGGAAAGGCTTCCGCTCCGTTTGACAGCGCCCCTCTTCCCTCCCACATACCTAACCAACAGCCCCAAGAACTACATTTATGATCCGTCTCACCTCCGAGGGCAGGTCAGTGGTATAAACGCTTTTTTCGGTACTTCTACAGTCCTGTTTTCATGTGATTTTTGTATGACTCATTCACTGCAAAGCGCCACCATTGGTTCGGTGCGCGCCGCTCGCCGCGCGGGCAGCCAGCAAGCGAGCAGCGAGACGACACACAGGATGGCGCCGGTGATAGCGAGGGTCGTCATATGAAGATGGTGTCGCGCGAGGCCCCTTGGTGCAGCAGCGCTTCGACTTTCCCGGCCAGTTCAGGCTTTCCTCAGTGGAACTTCTTTGTCATGGCTCCCTTTAGCACTTAAGGTCCCGTTTTCAAGAGATTTTGGTATCACTCCCCCACGGAGAGCGCGTTGCGATCCCTCCAGGATCGAGAGAGGGGGTATCGCGGCGCTCAACCCCCGGCTGCGGTGGCTGACATGGCTTCGCCATGACCCGGCTCAATAAAGCATCTGCGTGCGCGGCGGTTTCTCCGGCGCGAGGGTGTCGGCTTTGAAGACGGTGGTGCTGGCGCCGTTGAGTTCGCGGTATTCGACGGTGCCGGTGAGTTTATACCAGGCCATTTCGCGCCACTCGGGCACGGTGCCGGTGAATTCCACGGTCAGGGTGATGGGCCGCGCGTCGGCGGCGCAGCAGGACATCATCATGAGGAAGACGCGCATCTTGGTGGGGTCCTGCTTGTCCTTGATGGCTTGGCCGACGGTTTCCACCCGTTGCTGCGCCACCACTTCCTGCACGTCGCGGGTTTGCGACGGCATGTAATAAAGCTCGTCCAGCCGCAGCTTGATGTTGCCCTCCGGGGTGCGGCCGCCGGTGAGACGTTCCAGCTCCTCGACGGTGAAGGCGTTGGCGTTGACCGGCGCGGCCGCGGTGGCCGTGGAGGAGGCGGCGGGTTCCGCGGGGCGGGAATCTTCGGCACGCTTGGCGAAATCCACTCCGCCCGAACCCTGCGGGCCGCCCGCGCTCAGGCTCGCCGCGTTGACCTTGTTCATGATGAAATCGGGGCTGTAGGCATCCGGCGAATACACCGCGGCCGCGCCCAACGGCACGGCGAGGATGAAAAAGGCCGTGATTTTGGAGAACCAATTGTTGTCGTCGCCGTGCGTGTGGCCGTGACCGCCATGATCGTGCCCGCAGCTTTCATGACCGCAATCTTCGTGGTCGTGGTCGTGATGATGATGGTGGCCGCAGGTGCTGTGGTCGTGGTCGTGCCCATGGTCGTGGTGGCCGCAGGAAGCATGGGCTTCCGCGTTTTCCTTCGAGGCATCGTCGGCTTCCGCCGGTGCAGAGGCTTCCGCCCGGTCTTTGGCCAGCAGGTTGAACAAGCCGAGCACCAGCAGACCGAAGCCCGCCACGAGGCATTGCACACGGAAAGTGCCGGCGCCGGTCAGGTAATGCGTGATGCGCCCGGAGGTGAAGTAATAGATCATCACCGCTCCCCAGAAGAGGAGCACGAGACAGCCGATCCAGTGAAAGAACCGCCGGTCGAGCGCGGCCGCTTCGCCGGCCACGGCGTGGGAGTGATCATGCTCGTGCTTGTGAGCGGCCTCATCAGGTTCAGAGGATCCATGGGCCCGATGAGGCCCATGATGATGATGATGATGCCCACACCCGCAGCCGGTTTCGTGAGCGGGTTCCGAGGAGGCGGTGGGTTCAATGGCCATAAGCGGAGACGACGGAGGCGGTGGAGCGGGTATCGGTCACATCAGCGCCGGGTGCGGGCCGGGCTGCTTTCCAAAGGAGGGAAAACAGCATGACCAGCACGAACAACCCGACGGACAAGCCGAGCACGAAGCGTTTCTTGAAGACGCTCGAATACATGAAGATCAATTTCAGGTCCAACATCGGCCCGAAGACGAGAAACGCCAGCTTGGAAACCCACGAAAACCCTTGCAGGGTGGCGGCGATGAAGGCATCCGTCGTGCTGCACAGCGAGAGGAGGAAGGCGAGGATCATCAGGCCCGGAACGGCCAGCCAATCGTTGCCCGAGACGGAAACGACCGTGCTCTGGAAATCCGGCCGCACCATCAGCTGGGTGTTGAAGACGGCGGTGATGAGCACGCCGATGATGAAATACATCGCGGTGTCGAGGAAGTCCGTTTGCGCGGTGCGCAGGGCGTGCCGGACGCGCACGTCGTGCGAGCCGACGGCGTGGGAATGTTCCGTCGCGCCCTCGGCGAGCACGCGCTCGTGCAAGACGCGATCCACGCGCAAACGGCTGACGATCATGCCGACGGTGACCGTCACCAGATAGGCCATCAGCAGTCGCGAGCCGGTCATGAAACCGGCATCCTGCCCTTTGAAGGCCGAGAGGGTGCTGATGACGACCACGGGATTGATGATCGGCGCCGAGAGCATGTAGGTGACGGCGCAGGACAGGGGCAGCCCTTTTTTCACCAGCCGCCGGATCACCGGCACCACGGCGCATTCGCAGACCGGGAAGATGCCGCCCAGCAGGCCCGCGATCAGCACCGCGAAGAACGGGCGCTTGGGCAGCAGGCGGTCGATGGCATTGGAGGGCAGATAGGCGTCGATGAATCCCGAGATGATGGTTCCCAACAGGATGTAGGGCGCGCCTTCCAGCACGATGCTGAGGAAGGCGAACAGCACATCCCCGGTGGGGCTGGGCGCAGGCGGTGTCATTCCGATGAAGTGTGGTGGCCTTCCCGGGAAGCCGGGGACGGCGGAAAAACAAGGCGCAGAGCGTGACGACACTTGTTTGACGCGCAACCGGAACCGTGTCCCGATTTCGCGGAACGGAAGAAGCCGCGCTGCCTGTCAGTGGGTGCAGGCCTCCTTGGTGCGCGCGTGTGAGAGAAGGGCGCGGGGATAAAGCCGCGAGGGGGTTCTGACGTGAGGGAGGATAATGGACTTCACCTCACTGCAAGGAGAGCAGGTAGGCCATGAGGTCGGTCCACTGCTCCGGGGTGTAGGCGGCTTCCAGGCCTTCGGGCATGAGCGACTGGCGGGTGAAGCCGGACTTGCGGATCTGGTCGAGGGGCACGCGCTGGTCCTCCACGCCGGGGAGGCGGAGGACGAGGGCTTGGTCGTCCTCTGCGGCGAGGAATCCCTCGCGCAAGCTGCCGTCGGTGAGTTCGGCGCGGAAGACGCGGTAGCCGGGTTCCATCGCGGCATTGGGGGTCAGGATGTTGCGGAGGATGGCCTCCAACCCCATCGCGCCGACGCTGCTGAGGTCGGGGCCGATGAGGCCGCCTTCGCCGCGGATTTTGTGGCAGGCAATGCAGACGGCGGCGGCGAGTTTGCCCTGCGCGGGATCGCCGCCCGACCGCCGGGCGAGGGCGCGGTATTGCGAGAATTTTTCATCCAAGGCTCTCGCGGCTTCGGGGGTAACGAGCGGTGGGAAATCCATGGTGCGGGTGACGCGGGCCGTGCCGTGCCGATCATCCCACGCCGCGCCGAGCGGGCGGTAAAAGACCGGCGCGGGGGCAAGGCCGGTGCGGTCGAACTGCGCGCGGATGTCATCGCCGCTGCGGCAGGTCGGCCACACGCGGTATTCGGCGAACGCGGCGCCGGTGCCGCGCGCGACATTGCTGCGGCCGATGGCGAGGTTCTCATACCGGCGCGGATCGGGCTTGCCGGCGGCTTGGTCGAGTTCGCCATTGAGATAGAGCTTGAAATGGCCGTCGGCATCGCGGGTGACGGCGACATGCGTCCACACGCCGGGCGCGACCGTCTTGTTGGCGACGATGACATCGTGCAACCCGCCGCCCGCCCAGACGCGGAGGCGGGAATCATGGAAATTGATGTCGAGCACGCCGGGCGCGCCGAGCAGGCTGTCTTCGTTGCCGATGCCGGGGTCGAGCTTGATCCACGTCTCGACGGTGAAGGGACCGTCGAGCGTGAGGCGGCTGTCGATGAAGCTGTCGTTGCCGCCATCAAGCACGAGCACTTCGCGGAACAACCCGGCCATCGAGTCGATGAGCGCGGCGAGCGCGGGATCGGCCGCGCCGAGCACGACATGCAATTTGTCGATCAACGGGCCGTCGAGTTCATCCCGGTCGAGACGGCCGTCGGTGACGGCGGCGACTAGGGCGTGCGCGCCGGCGGGCGTGGCGGCCAAGGCTTCCAACGAGCGGCGGCGTTGCGTGGCGTTCAAGGTCGGCCACAGCGGCAGCAGTCGGTCGGGCGTGGTGACCAGACCGGCCAAGGCGGCATCGCGCAGCGCGGCGTCATTTGACGAGGCGTGGGCAAGAAAGAGGTCCGCGCGTGTGCTGCCGAGATCGCGCAGGGTGAGCAAGGCGGCGGGCGTGGCGTTTTGGGCCGCCAGTGCGGCCACGGCGGGTTCCAACGCGGTCAGCCGGAAAGCGGAGGCGACCTTGAGGCCCAGCGGCGGGTCGCTGGTCAGCAGGCCACGCGCGGCGTCGGTCAACAACGGCGCGAGCGCGCGGGCATCGAAGCGCGTCTGCTGGCGGAGCAAGGCCGCCAAGCCCTCGGGGCGCGCGACCAAGGCGGCCAACGCGGCCTGCACCGTGGGATCGCCCGGCGCTTCGGCGAGGCGGAGGATTTCCTCGTCGTTGGGCGTGCGGTCGAGTTTCTCTAGCAGCCGGGCGACGCGTGGGGCGGAGTCCTTCGGTGGCAGGGAGAGGCTGGCGAGCATGAGGTTTTCGACTGGATATTCTTTCGTGTCTTCCGAATCTAAAAAATCTGCGACCGACCGAGGATGCTTTTCCAAAAACATCCGGACCAGATAACGTAGAAATTCCCTTTGGTAAGCCGCGCCCACTTTTATCGGTTTGCCTGATTGAGTGGAGGGGGCTGTTGGCCCGGGTAACGGATCGAGTGGGGCATAGGAGAGGAGCCTGTTGGGCAATTTCGCCTTTTGCTCAACGGGCCAAG
>CAZQUC010000336.1:1268-5042 GCA_964596095.1 uncultured Enterobacteriaceae bacterium | reverse complement strand
CCCGCGAATGATGGGCGATGAGTTCCCGGAAGAATGCCGCCTCCCGTTCTCCGCTGCCCCGACCGTTCTCCGCCCAGATGGTGGATGGACCCGACCGGGCGGCCAGCCGCGCGATGTTGCACGCGGTCGGATTCAAGCGTGAGGATTTCCAAAAACCCCAAATCGGCATCGCCAGCACGTGGTCGATGGTGACGCCGTGCAACATGCACATCGACCGCCTGGCCCGCGAGGCCGAGAAAGGCGCCAACGCCGCCGGCGGCAAGGCGATCGTCTTCAACACCATCACCATCTCCGACGGCATCTCGATGGGCACCGAGGGGATGAAATACTCGCTGGTCTCGCGCGAGGTCATCGCCGACTCCATCGAAACGGTGGTCGGGTGCGAGAATCTCGACGGCTTCGTGGCCATCGGCGGCTGCGACAAGAACATGCCGGGCTGCGTGATGGCGATGGCGCGGCTCAATCGCCCGTCGGTCTTCGTCTATGGCGGCACCATCCTGCCCGGTTGCCACAAGGGCCAGGACGCCGACATCGTGACCGTCTTTGAGGCCGTCGGCCAGCACGCGGCGGGGAATCTCGGCGACGAGGAGCTTCAACAAATCGAGGAAGTGTCGATCCCCGGCGAAGGGTCGTGCGGCGGCATGTATACCGCCAACACCATGGCTTCGGCCATTGAGGCGTTGGGGCTCTCATTGCCCAACAGCTCGGCGCAGGCCGCGGTCAGCGATGACAAAATGCGCGACTGCTTCGACGCCGGCGCGGCGGTGTTGCACCTGCTGCAGCGCGGGATCAAGCCGCGCGATATCCTGTGCCGTGAGTCGTTTTTCAATGCCATCGCGCTCGTGATCGCGCTCGGCGGCTCGACCAATGCCGTGCTGCACCTGCTCGCCATGGCCCACAGCGCGGGCGTGAGGCTCAGCATCGACGACTTCACCAAGATCGGCAAAAAAGTCCCGGTGCTGGCCGATTTGAAGCCTTCGGGGAAATACCCGATGTGGGAGCTGGTGAAGATCGGCGGCACGTTGCCGCTCATGAAGGAGCTGCTGGAGGCGGGGCTGCTCGAAGGCGGCGTGCTGACCGTGACCGGCAAGACGCTCGCGGAGAATCTCGCCAAGGTGAAGCCCTATCCGAAAGGCCAGACCGTGGTGCGCGGCTTCGACAACCCGATCAAGAAAGACGGCCACCTCGTCATCCTTTACGGCAATCTCGCGCCGCAGGGCGCGGTGGCCAAGATCAGCGGCAAGGAGGGCTTGCGCTTCGAGGGCACGGCCAAGGTTTTCGATTCCGAAGAACTCGGCATGAAGGCCATCCTCGGCGGCAAGATCAAAAAAGGCGACGTGATCGTCATCCGCCGCGAAGGCCCCAAGGGCGGCCCCGGCATGAGGGAGATGCTCGGCCCCACCGCCGCCATCATGGGGCGCGGTTTGGGCAAGGACGTGGCGCTCATCACCGACGGGCGGTTTTCCGGCGGCAGCCACGGGTTCGTCGTCGGGCACATCACGCCCGAGGCACATGTGGGCGGCCCCATCGGCATTCTCAAAAACGGCGATCGCATCACCATCGACGCCGAAAAGCGCCGCATCGACGTGGCGCTCACCGAGGAGGAAATGGCCACGCGCCTGCTCAAGTGGAAGCAGCCCAAACCACGCTACACCCACGGCGTGCTCGCGAAATACGCGGCGCTGGCCACGTCCGCGAGCGAAGGGGCGGTCACGGATTTGCGGCTGGATTTGTGAGGCGGTGCATAGGCTCCATGGGACTTATGTAGTGATAGCCCCAAAGGGGCGAGATATTTCAGCCCAGGGCAAGCGAGGCTCGCCGAGCACCGCCCTGGGTCAGGTCATCCAAATTGGGAGAAGCCCTGAAGGGGCGAAACAACCTCGCGCCACAGAAGGCCGATCCCAATGTCTCGCCCCTTCAGGGCTTGGCGGAAGCTGGTGGTCGGAACCCAGGGCGGCGCTCGGCGAGCCTCGCTTGCCCTGGGCTATGATGTTCCGCCCCTTTGGGGCTCAACACATATGGACCTATAGAGTCCATAAAATCACTCCCTCACCACCCCGCCGCCTTCCCCTTCACGCGCGGGTCCGCCGCTCCGACGAAAGCCCCGCGGTCGTCCACCGCGATGCACTGCGACACCCCGATCGCGCTCACTTCCTGAAGCGTGTGGCCGCGCTGGCGCAGCTCTTCGCGGATCGCGGCCGGCCACGACGTTTCCAGGCGGAGCACGTCGGGCCGCCATTGCTGGTGGAGGCGCGGGCCGCGGAGCGCGGCGGTGGGCGAGGCGCCGAAATCGATCATCCGCACGAGGGCGAGCACGGCTTGCGTGATGATGGTCGGTCCACCGGCCGCGCCGAGGCTGGCGATGGGCCGGCCGTCCTTGAGCACGAGGGTGGGGGACATGCTGGAGAGCGGCCGCTTGCCGGGGGCGACGGCGTTGGCTTCCGCGCCGACGAGCCCGAAGGCATTGGGCGCGCCGGGTTGGGCCGAGAAATCATCCATCTCGTTGTTGAGCACCACGCCGGTGCCGGGCACAACGACCTTGCTGCCGAAGGTGGTGTTGATGGTGGCGGTGCAGGCGACCCACCAGCCGTCGCTGTCGGCCACGGAAAAATGCGTGGTGTGCTTGGCGAAAACATCGGTGCCGGCCGCGGGCGGTTCGCCGTGCGAGGGCACGGACGTGGCGCGCGTCAGGTCGATCTTCGCGGCCTGGAGCTTGGCATAATCTTTGGAGATAAGACCGCGCGGCACCTTGGCGAAATCGGGATCGCCCAGCCAGTGCGCGCGGTCGGCGAAGGCCGGCTTCATCGTCTCGGCCAGCAGATGGGCGAAATCCGCGCTGTCTTTGCCTAACGCCGCGACATCGAAGGTCTCCAGAATGTTCAGCATCTGCGCGACATGCACGCCGCCCGAACTCGGCGGCGGGAAGCCGATGATCTCGTGCCCGCGATACGTGGTGCGCAGCGGTTCGCGCCGCACGGCCCGGTAGGCGGCGAAATCGGCGGCGGTCAGCGCGCCGCCGTGCTCTTGCATCCACGCCGCCGTTTTTTCGGCGAAGGGGCCGTGGTAGAACCAGCGGACGCCTTCCGTGGCCAGCGCGCGCAGGGTAGTGGCGAGATCGGGCTGCCGGAGCCGGCCTCCCTTGTCGCGCGGCCCCAGGAACGCGGCGGCGGAGGCCGGGAAGCGCCGCAAGTCCGCCGCGTTCTGGCGCAGGGCGCGCTCGTAGCTGTCATTGGGGACGAAGCCCTTTTCCGCGAGGGCGGCGGCTTCTTCAAAGTGATGCGCCAGTGGTAGCCGCGCCAGCGAGGTGGCGGCCTCGTCCAGCGCGGCGAGGAACCCGGGCGTCGCCACCGCCAGCGCGCCGGTCTGGCTGAGGGCGGGATCGGCCGCGCCGTCGCGCAGGAACATCTCGCGCGTCGCCGCCGCGGGCGCCATTTCGCGACCGTCGATGGCGGTGAGCGTGCCGTCGGGCGCATGCACGAGCAGGAACATCCCGCCGCCCAGGCCGGAGTTGTAGCCATCCACCACCGCCAGGGTGAGCGCGGCGGCGATCGTGCCGTCCACCGCGTTGCCGCCGGCTTTCATGGCCGCCAGCGCGGCATCGGTGGCGAGCGGATGCACCGTGGCCGCGTAGGCGTGGTCGGGCGGCCGATGCAGCTTGGCGGGTGGCGCGGGGGTCGGCTCCGGCGGCGGAGCGACCGGGTCGTTCGTTTGCGCCAGCGATACGTTGCCGATGAGCCATCCGCAGATCGCCCCTTTTCCGATGATGGAAAGCCA
>CAZQUC010000336.1:0-1168 GCA_964596095.1 uncultured Enterobacteriaceae bacterium | reverse complement strand
CCGCGCGCCGCCGCCGTGCAGGCGGTGCTCGACGATTACGTGCAACGCGGTGAAGCCGCCGGCGTGGTGGCCGTGGCTTTCGGCCCGGAGAACATCGTGACCTCCAACACCGCGGGCTGGAACGACCTGGCGTCGAAACAACCGGTGGCGGGCGATTCGTTGTTCTGGATCGCCTCGATGACCAAGCCGATCACGGCGATGGCGATCCTGAACCTGCGCGACGAGGGGCGGCTGACGTTGGAGGATCCGGTGGCGCGTCATCTGCCCGAGTTCGGCGCGGAAAACTCGCACGTGAAGCCGGTGACCATCCGCCATCTGCTCACCCACACGTCGGGGCTGGCGGACAAACCGGCCGAGACCAAGCCCAAGACGCTGGCCGAACTGGTCGCGTTGTATCCCGCGCAACCGCCGCGGTTCGCTCCTGGCGCGAAATGGGAATACTGCAATTCCGGGATCAATACGCTGGGGCGGATCGTCGAGGTCTTGTCCGGCCAACCGTTCTCCGACTATCTCGCGGAGCATTTTTTCCAACCGCTGGGCATGAAGGACACGACGTTTCATCCCGACGCGGCGCAAGCCCGGCGGCTGGCGCGGACTTATAAGAAAGGCGCGAACGGCGCGTTGGAGGCGACCGGCATCGCCATTCTGCTCGGAGGCGCGGTGGTGCCGCCCGCGGACAGCATCCCGTATCCGGCGGGCGGCCTGTTTTCCACCGCCGATGATCTGGTGCCGTTTTACCAAATGGTGCTGCGCGGCGGCGAGGCCGGCGGTCGGCGGTATGTGAAAAAGGAGACGTTGCAGGAAATGGCCGCCCTGCAGTCGGGAGAGCTGACGACCGGGTTCACGCCGGGCGCGAGTTGGGGGCTGGGCTGGGGTCGGGTGGCGGAGCCGCAGGGCATCACGGCCGCATTGTCGCCGGGCAGCTTCGGGCATGGCGGCGCTTACGGCACGCAGATCTGGCTCGACCCGGTGAAGGGGCGCGGGTATCTGTTGCTGCTCCAGCGGGCCGACATCGGCAACTCCGATGGCAGCGAAGTGCGCCGGGATTTTCAGAACGCGGCGGCGGCGCTGGAGCCGTGAGAGGAGAATGGACATATAGGCCCCCTGTGCCCCATACGGCCCATCCCGCACCCCAACCATGAGCGCACCACAGATCTATAGCGCGGGT
>CAZQUC010000335.1:2940-5049 GCA_964596095.1 uncultured Enterobacteriaceae bacterium | reverse complement strand
CGGCCGGAGGGAGAAGTCTCGGCGGTGACCGGCGGCCTGGGCGCTCGGTTGAGTCTGGAAGGCGCAACCGTCGATCTCGACAGCGACATTTTCCTGCCCAGCGGCGAGCTGGTGGCGCGCGCGACCGCCGGCGACGTGCGGATCGGAACCCGCGACACGGCGTGGCTCGATCTGGGCGGCGTCACGCGCTCGTTCCTCGATGTCGTCCGTCACACCGGCGGTGGCGAGGTGACGCTGGCCTCCGCCACCGGCTCGGTGGTTATTGGCGACGGCGGCACGGTGAATGTTTCCGCGCCGGCCGGTGGAGGCGATGCCGGTTCCCTGAGCATCAGTGCGGCGGCGGGCGCGTTCGAGTTGCGGGGCGTCATTCAGGGCGCGGCGGGCGAGGGCGGAGAGGCCGGTTCCTTCGCGCTGGATGTGGCGGGCGTGCCGGAGGGCCGGCTGGGCGCGCTCGACGCGCAACTCAACGAGGGCGGGTTCACCGCTGCGCGCGACTACCGTTTCCGCACGGGCGATGTGACGATCGACGGCGCGGCGCAGGCGCGGCTTTACCGTGTCGCCGCCGATCAGGGGTCGATCGTCGTCAGCGGCTCCATCGACGCCTCGGGTCCGACCGGCGGCGCGATCGAGCTTTCCGCCCACGGCAGCCTGGTGGTGGAAAACGGCGCGCGGCTCGATGCTTCCGGAGCGGACTTCAGCAACGCCGGCAAGGGCGGCCACGTCGTGCTGATGGCGGGCGCGCCCCGTGACGGCGTGATCGATCCGAACGCGACACTGGACGTGCGCGCCGGTTCGATCATCGATTTGCAAGTCGCGGCCCACACGGCCGACAGCCCGTTCTACGGTCGATTTACCGGCACGCTGCACTTGCGCGCGCCGCGTGCGGAGGCGGGAACCGAACTCGCGCTCGCGCCGCTTCAGGGCACGATCCTCGGGGCCTCCAGCGTGCTCGCCGAAGGATTCAAGGTCTATGACCTGACCGACACGGACGGCGCGATCACCAGCGCGCTGCAAACCCAAATTCGCGCCGATGGCGAAGCCTTCCTCGGCGCGGCGGGCCAAACCACGGAGGGCTACACGGCGCTGGTGGCACGGCTACTGGGTGACGATCCGCAAGGGCTGGGCGGTATCTTCGTGCTCGCGCCCGGCGCGGAGATCCTCCACCGCACCGGCGACCTCGTGCTCGGCGCCACCAATTCTTCGCCCTCCGCCGATTGGAATCTGGAAACCTTCCGCTTCGGGCCGAAGGGCGCGCCCGGCGTGCTGACGTTGCGCGCGGCGGGCAATCTGACCTTCTACAACACGCTGAGCGATGGCTTCGCCGCCGTCACGCCCAGCTCGGAAAACGGCAACTCCTCACTGTGGCTCGCGCCCTTGATGGCGCAGAATCCGCTGCTGCCGGTCAACACGCAGTCGTGGTCCTACCGCTTCACCGCCGGCGCCGATCCGGCCTCCGCGAATTTCCGCTCGGTGCGGGACACCGCCGCGCTGGGCGAGGCTGCCGGTTATGTGCAACTCGGCAAGAATCTCGGCGCGGCCTCTGTGACCGGCGGCGCCGACGCGTTGACCGCTTCGCTCATCGCCCAAGGCTGGCAGGTGCTCCGCACCGGCTCGGGCGATATCGATATCGCCGCCGCTCGCAGCGTGCGTCTGCTCAATCCCCTGGCTTCGATTTACACCGCGGGCACGCAGGTGGCCGATCCCACTGGCATCTTCGAAGCCGGGGATTTCGTCACGCCGGTGCTGACCACGCGCGGGTCGATCAACCAGGTCAATCTCGGCGCGGCGCAGCAAACGTATCCCGCGCAATACAGTCTCGCGGGCGGTGCGGTGACCGTTCTGGCCGGCGACAATATCGAGCGGTTGACCCGCACGACACTGGGCGAGTTGGTGGCCGATTCCTCGCGACAATTGCCCGACAACTGGCTCTACCGCCGCGGCTATGTCGATCCCGCGACCGGATTGTTCGGCGTCGGCGGCGTGGGAGCCGGGGCCACCGGGGTGAGCGACCCCGCGGCCTCGACCACGTGGTGGGTGGACTACAGCAATTTCTTCCAGGGCGTGGGCGCGCTCGGCGGCGGCGATGTGACGCTCGTCGCGGGCGGCGAT
>CAZQUC010000335.1:0-2840 GCA_964596095.1 uncultured Enterobacteriaceae bacterium | reverse complement strand
TCCGGACGTGCTGGATCCGCTCACCTGGCTGCCCACGACCTTGTTCCTCGGTAAGGGCGGGTTCGAGGTCAGCGCCCGGAGCGACGTGCTGCTCGCGCCGGTCACCAATCCTTTCCTCCTGCCCACCGGACTCAACAACCGCTTCTGGTATAAAACGTATTTCTCCACCTATGCGCCGGACAGCGCCGTGCGCGTCACCTCCCTGGGGGGCGACGTGACATTGCGCAACGAAGTGGTGCTGCCGTCGGCCACCGCTCCGGTGCCCATCCTGCAGGCCTGGCTCAATGCGACCGCGCTGCTCAACGGCAACAGCGCCGCCTTCAGCCAACCGTGGTTGCGCGCGGGGGAAACCAGCATGCTGCCCTTTGAGACCGTCCTCTCGTTGGCCCCGCCGGTGCTACAGGTGGCGGCGCTCTCCGGCGACGTGAATGTGACGGGATCGTTCACCCTCGCGCCCGCGGCCCGCGGCACTCTGGAGCTGCTCGCCGCCGGCTCAATCAATGCCCTGCAACCGGCTGGCGTGAGCAATGCGTTGGTGACCGGACAAACGGTGACGGCGTGGACCTCCGGCGGGATCAACCTTTCCGACGCCAACCCCGCCGCGCTGCCCGGCGTGATGACGCCCTTCGCGTATCACCTGCTCGCCGGCCGCGTCATTGCGGCGGCCAATACCACCGACACCGGTTTTCTTAACAACGTGAATGCCCTCTTCGCGGAGACCGGCGCGACCGGCGGCGTCATCCAGACCAAGCAGGCCTTGCACACGCCGGGCTTGCTCCACGCCGGTGATCCGGAGCCGATCCGGCTGTATGCCTTGGGAGGCGGCCTGTCGGGCCTGACGCTCTTCGCGCCGAAACCCGCGCGCATTCATGTGGCCGGGGATCTCATGGACGTGGCATTCTATTTGCAGAATCTCGCCGACACCGACCAGACGGTGATCAGCGCCGACCGCGACATCATTCCCTACAATGCCAACACGCCGCGCCGCGCCGCCGCGCTCACGAACGGCCAGCGGACGGCCGCGGGTGAGCTGCCGCTGGCGGGCGACATCCGGCTGTCCGGTCCCGGCAGCCTCGTGGTGCTGGCCGGACGGCATCTGGATCTCGGGACGGGCGAAACCAGCAATACCGACGGCACCGGCGCGGGCCTCACCACCATCGGCAACGCCCGCAATCCGTATCTGCCCTTTGCCGGCGCCGATATTATCGCGGGCGCGGGCCTCGGCCCGGTGGTGTCACTGGCGGAGAACCAGATCGCCTTTGCCGACTTCATCAGCGAGCATGTCGAGGGCGGGCTGGGCGCGACCTATCTGGCCGAGTTGGGGGTCGCCGATTTCGCCGGCCGGTCCGTGGAAGAGCGGCATCGGATCGCGCTGGAGGTGTTCTATCTCATGTTGCGCGACACCGGCCGACAGTTCGCCGCGACGGGCAGCTATGCCACCGGTTTCGCCGCCATCGAATCGCTCTTCCCCGGCGTGACCGGCCCCGGCGATATCTTCACCCGCGGCCGCAACGTCCGCACGTCCAATGGTGGCGATATCAGCCTCCTCGCGCCCGGCGGCGCGCTGACCCTGGCCAACACCATCATCGGCAACCCGCTCATTCCGCCCGGCATCATCACGGAAAGCGGCGGCAAAGTTTCCATCTTCACGCACCACAGCGTCGATATCGGCATCGGCCGGATCTTCACGCTGCGCGGCGGCGACATGGTCATCTGGTCGTCGGCGGGCGACATTGCCGCCGGGTCCGCCTCCAAGACCGTCGCCTCCGCGCCGCCGACGCGCGTGCTCATCGACCCGCAAAGCGCGGATGTGGCCACCGACCTGGCCGGTCTTTCCACGGGGGGCGGCATCGGCGTGCTGGCGACGGTCGAAGGCGTGCCGCCGGGCAGCGTGGATCTGCTGGCGCCCGCCGGGGTCATCGACGCGGGCGACGCCGGCATCCGCTCCGCGGGCAATCTCACCCTCGCCGCGACCCAGGTGCTCAATGCCAGCAACATCGCCGTCACCGGCAGCAGCGCGGGCGCGCCCGCCGCCGCGCCCGGCGCGCCGGCCCTCAGCGTTGCCGCGCCGCCGCCCCCGCCATCCACCGCCGCCAGCCCCACCGAGACCGTGGAGAAAGAACGCTCCGCCA
Source organism: uncultured Enterobacteriaceae bacterium (assembly GCA_964596095.1). Lineage (GTDB taxonomy): Bacteria > Verrucomicrobiota > Verrucomicrobiia > Verrucomicrobiales > V1-33 > CAJBME01. The sequence goes on along the minus strand of CAZQUC010000335.1, from coordinate 708 downwards.
CGCAGGAGCAAGCCGTGACGGAAGACCTGCCGTCGATCGTCTCCGTCCAGGTGCTCGGCTATGGCGGCGGCGACGGCGGCCGCGCGTCGGAAGACGACGAGGAAGAGGAAGACGAACGCCGCGAGTCCACGCCATGAAGCCCAACCCACATCAGCCAACGAGTGAGCGGCCCTCCTTCGGTCCGACCGGCCATCCTTTCTTCGCCCGCCTCGCCAAACGTTTCTTTCATCGTGCGCTGGCCGTCGCTTGGCTGTGCGTGCTGCCCGCGCTCGCCGAAGAAGCCCCGCTCCCTGCCTTCGACGAAACCGCCCTCACAACCAAAGCCGAAGCCGGCGACCTGCCCGCCGCCTTCCAACTCGGCCGCGCCTATCTGCGTGGCGAAGGCGTGCCCAAAAACCTGCCTGCCGCCTTCCGATGGCTCAAGACCGCCGCCGAAGCCGGCCACGCCGAAGCCCAGGGCGCCTACGGGTTTATGATCGCCAAAGGATTGAGCACGACTTTGGATGAAAAAGAAGGCGTGGCGTGGATTCGCCGCTCCGCCAAGGCGGGCGTTCCGCTCTCCACGTTGAATCTCGGCCTCATGACCTTGAGCGGCCAGGGCACGGCTCGCGACCAGGACGCCGGTCTCGCCCTCATCGAAAAAGCCGCGGACCAAGGGCTGCTCGACGCGCAAACCCGCCTCGCCGGGATCTGGTATTTCGGCGAAAA
>CAZQUC010000334.1:0-5065 GCA_964596095.1 uncultured Enterobacteriaceae bacterium | reverse complement strand
CCTGGCGGGACGCCTCCGCCAGGAATTGGGAAAAACGTCGGTGATTTTACGCCGGAAGGCTGGTGAGCCGACTGATTTCCTGACGCTTTTTCGTAATTTTTTATTTCAAAGTTCAGCCGGCACCCATAAGCTTATGATTATTTTCCGCTATCCCCTAAAATGAAACATCTACTCATCGCCTCATTAGCCGTCTTCCTACTACCCCTTGCGCCGACTTACACCGCCCACGCGGATCTGATTGGATTTTACTCCTTTGATGATGAAGGAAATCCGTTCACGGATGACAGCGGCAACGGCTTCGATCTGGGAAGCGTCGGCGTCGATCCGGTCTTTGCGACGGACGGCGGGTTCACCGGCGGAGGCATGAATTTCGATGGCTTCCAACGACTGGTCGCGCCGTTGGATATTTTTTGGGAAGAGGGGTCTCTCCCGCAATTGACGATGGGCGCCTGGGTCAGAACTTCCACACTGACTCCGGGGCTACGGAAAATCATCGGATGTGACGACGGAGGTTATGACCGGATCCTCGGTCTGGATACCCGGCAAGCCACGGGTTTCGGTTACATGGCCTTCACCGGCATCGGTGTGATGGGAGGCGGGCCGGCTCCGGTAAGCGTGGATCAGTGGACGTTTGTGGCGGTGACGTATGACCAAACGATCAACCAAGCCGTGCTGTATGTCGGGCTGGATGCCTCCACGGTGGCGCCGCTCACGGTGGCCACCGCCACCACTGCCTTCGGCTCGTCGGCTCGCCCCGAAACCTCGATCGGCAGCGTGGATCCGAACGGCTCGGGCGAGGGCTGGCAAGGCGATATCGACAATGTGTTTTTTTACGACGAGGTGCTGACCGAGGCGCAACTGACCGCCATCCGCAACGGCGGCAAGGCGACGATCCTCGGCACGGGCGGCAGCGATCCCGGCCTGAGCATCACGGCGGCGCCCGATCTGCGCGCGCTGGGCAAGGGGCCGGCCGAGCACACGTTTTCCTTCGCGATCAGGAACCCCGGCGTGCTCAATGCGCTGACGATTTCCGGGGTGACGCTGAGCGGCGTGGACGCGGCCCATTACACGGTGACGCGCTTTCCGGCCACGCTGGCGCCGGGCGCGTCCGATACCATCGATTTCAAACTGACGCCCAACGGGCAGGTCGGCGCCTTCGCGGCCACAGCCACGGTGGCCAGCACCGATCCGACCACGCCCTCGCTGGCTCTGGACCTGGGCGCCACCGTCCTCGGCACGTCGCTGCTGGCGGTTTATACCTTCGACGACCCGGCGAATCCGCTCAAAGACGATTCGGGGCAGGACCGCGCGCTGCAAACGGTCGAGGGCGTGGAACCCTCGTATGAGGCGGATGGCGGCGTCGTGGGCGGCGCTTACTTTTTCGACGGATCCCAGCGGCTGGTCTCCCCGGTGAACATCCGCTTCGACGCGACGCCGTATGTGACGATGGGGGCCTGGGTCAAGCCGTCGCTGGTGGATTCGGGCTTCCGCAAGGTCATCGGCAACGACGCCGGCTGGTCGCGGGTGCTGGGGCTCGATCCCCGCGAATCCAATGGTTTCCGCTACACGGCCTTCACAGGCAGCGGCGTCTTCGATCAACCCTCGCCCGCGCCGGTCAATACCGAAGACTGGACGTTCCTCGCCGTCAGTTACGCCCAGCCGCTCAACACGATGGCGCTTTATGTGGACCTGGAAGCCGAAGCCACGCCCGGCGCGTTCGCCGCCTTCACCGGCGCGGCGACCGTCAACACCGGCACCACCGCCACCTCGCTGGGCAGCCTCGCGCCGGCCAATCCCGGGGAAGGATGGCAGGGGCATATCGACACGGTCTTTTTCGTCAAAGGCAAATTGGAAGAGGAGGCGGTGAAGGCCATCCGCGACGGCGGACGGGACGCGCTGCTCGCCTTGCAGCCGGACCCCGTCCTCGGCGCGCCGGACGCCTCCCCCTTCGGCGCGGAAGCCGTCCTCGGGCCGCGCGCGGTGACGGTGGAGTTGCGCAACCTCGGCTCCGCGCAGCCGCTCAATGTGCTCTCCCTCCAACTCACGGGACCGGATGCCGCGCGCTACACGCTCGGCACGCCCTCGGCCACCACCATTCCGGCCGGCGGCAGCGCCACGGTGGAGATATCGTTCGATCCCCAAGGGACCGGCGGGTTGTTCCAGGCCTGGCTGGACGTGCTCAGCAACGACCAGGTGGACCGCCACCGCCGGATCAATCTGCGCGCGGAGGCAGCCTTTTCTTCCCTCAAGTCCGCCCTGCTGGCGTTTTATCCATTCGATGACGAGACGAATCCCCTGCGGGATGAAAGCGGCCACGACCGCACCTTGCAACTCGTGGAAGGCTTCGAACCCGACCACGTTCCTGACGAGGGGCATGAAGGAAGCGCCTATCGTTTTTATGGCGCGCAGCGGCTGGTCTCGCCGGTGAACACGACGCCCACCGTCACGCCGCGCCTGACAATGGGAGCGTGGGTGAAAACCTCGAACATCGATGCCGGCCTGCGCAAGATCATCGGCGCCGACGCGGGATGGTCGCGCGTGATCGGGCTGGATGATCGGGGCGCCGAGGGGTTCAGCTACACGGGCTTCCACGGTGGGGGCGTGACTTCCAACGTCGCCGCCGCTCCCGAAAGCTACGACGACTGGACCTTCATCGCGGCCACTTACGATCAACCCGCGGCCACGATGACGATTTATGTCGCCCTGTATGCGGACGATCCCGCGAGCGAGCTGATCGCGGTGACGCGCTCGACGAGCTTTGGCAATCACCACGCCACCACCGCCATCGGCAGCCTGCGTCCGGACAACAACAGCGAAGGCTGGCAGGGCGAGATCGACACCGTGTTCTTTTACCAGACCGTGCTGACGGTGGAGGAAATCGCGGCGGTGCGCCAAGGCGGGGCGGCCTTCATTTTGGACGAAGCCCCACCCACCCCCGACGCCTCCTTCGCCATCACCGACGTGCAGCGCGGCGCCGACGTGCGCCTGACCTGGCAGAGCGAGGCCGGCCGCACTTACATCGTGGAATCCTCCACCAGCCTGACGGCGGAGGGTTGGGACGACATCGCCACCGTTCCCGGCGCGGCCGACTCCACCACCTACACCGACACCGACGCCACCCGGCTGGCCCGCCCGGTGAGCTTTTACCGGGTAAGGCTTCAGCCGTAAGTCACCGGCAGGGCCTTTGGCCTTTTGGAGTGCGGACGGCTTGCCTCCGCTCTCGCGCTCACCGGCAGGAGCGTGAAAGAAGCCTGCCGTCGCCCCGACGGTGGCTGATCGATCTCCCCTTGATCGGCAAGCCCCCCCGCAAAGCGGAGGCGAGCCTCCGCAGTCCAGACGCGTCGCCCTCGGGGGCGCTCTTCGCGCGAGGCCATTTCCCGGCCACAGACCGCGCTCACTTCACCAGCACCCGCGCGCCGGGGCGGAGGAGCGAGGGGAGACGGGCGGCGTCCCAATTGGAAAGGCGGATGCAGCCCGCGCTTTGGGCGCGGCCGATGGTTTCCGGCGTGGCGGTGCCGTGCATGCCGATGCCGGGTTTGTCCAGTCCGGTCCAGATGATGCCGACCGGGCTGTTGGGGCCGGGCGGGAGCTGATGGGCGTCGGCGCCGCGCTTGCCTTGTTCGAGCAATGATTTGTCCCACCGGAATTCCGGCGTGGAGACCATGCGCTGCACCGTCCAATCGCCGTAGGGAATGAAGCGCTCCTTGCCGGGCGTGATGGGAAAGAGCGCGCAGAGGTCGCCTTTCTCATTGTAAAAGGCGGCGGTTTTGTGACGGACGTTGACGAGCACGCTGCGCCGGCTGAGCGCGGGCTCGGCGGCCCAGCTCCGGTAGCGGGCGAGCTGCTCGATCTCGAACGGCGTCACATTGGGCACGCGCACGACCGCGCCGGGGCGGAGGCTGTTGAGATTGAGGTTGGGATTGATCTTGGCCAGGAATGCCTCGGTGGTGTGGAACCGCTCGGCGACGAATTCGGCGAGGCTGCGGTAGCCGAGCCATTTTTGCGTGGCCATGCCGGCGGGGCCGGTGGGCAGGCCGGGGGTGAGCTGTTTGAGATCGGCCGGCTTGATGGCATAAGCCGCATAAGGAGCCCGGACCGTGCGCGCGGCCTCGCGGGTGACCGGCCCCCAATCGTCGGGGTCGCCGTGGCCGTGGGCGATATTCCAGGCGGCCACCGCCTTGCGGGTGAACTCGCCATTGCGCCCATCCACCACGCCGGGGCCGAAGCAGGCGTCGTCGAGAAAAATTTGCACGGGGAGAATGCGCTCGCGTTCCTCGGCTTCCTCCGCCGCGGTGACGGTTCGGGTTCGCGACGCGGTGGCAGCCGGTTTGGCGGGCGGAGGGGCCGGCTGCGCCACGACCACACCCGCCCACAACATGATACCCGGCAAGAGACAAAAGAAACGCGACACGCTCATGAGGGAAGGCAACATCTTCGCCCGCCCGGCCGGAAGCGCAAGGCCGGGGTGAGACCGCCGCCCGCTCCACGCCCTCCGGCCCGGTATGCCCAGGGTTCACCGGCCAGCCCAGCGGCGGCCAAGACGCCTCAGACGCCTCAAACAACCGGCAGAGCTTGCGGTCGTCATCGACGACCCGCCACCGGTTCCCGGCGGGAGGATGAAGGGGACTCCGCCATGGCCCCTGCGGCGGCGGGGGCCGCCGGCCCCGTATGTGTTGAGCACCCGAACCCCGGCGCGCCGGCGTGTGGAATGGGGAGTAACCAAGTGATGCGGCCATTCTGGCCGCACGCCCGCCGGGCATTCTGCCCGGCGTTTTCCACGGGCAGAATGCCCGTGAGGCGTGCGGGCTGCAAGCCCACATCACGACCGTTTGGCTCAACTCAACCCAAGCGAGTTACTCGGGAGCGTGCCTCAGGTCCGGCCCGTGGCGTGCGGTCCCGGAAGGCCACGTCAATTCGCTCATATGAACGCATTAACCAAATAAACCGTTGAGCTTCTATGACTTGATGGTGTATTTTTGTTCCGAGGAGATTTTACCCAAACATCAGAATGTCAAACTCGGGCATGAAAAAGACATCTGAGCGCAAATTATTGAGATTGAATTTC
>CAZQUC010000333.1:0-5072 GCA_964596095.1 uncultured Enterobacteriaceae bacterium | reverse complement strand
AGAGCGGAGGCAAGCCATCCGCACCAAATTCGCTGTGGGAAAATCATCTCCTAAATGCGGTTTCCTGATCTTGCCAAACGGGTAGGCCTTATGACACGATCAGGATGACTCCGAGGGGCCGTATGGCGGCCACCGGGATCGCCAACCCACCAAACCAAACCCGCCATGAACCCCGATTATTCCTTTTACCGCCGAGGCTCCGCTCCCGCCGGATCTTTCGCGCTGATCGCCGTGCTGTCCCTGCTGGGCGCGCCATTTGCCAAAAGTGATCTGATTCACCGCTGGAGCTTCAACAACGCGGCCGGCTCTGCCACCGACGCGACCGTGACCGATTCCATCGGCGGCGCCGATGGCGTGGTTCTCGGCAACGGCGCCACCTTCACTGGGTCGGCGGTGCGCCTGCCGGGCGGAGGGAGCGGCTCCGCGCCGTATGTCGATCTGCCCAACAACCTGGTCAGCGTCCACGAGAAGATCACCATCGAAGCCTGGGTGACCGTGCATGGAGCCAGTGGCAACTGGGTGCGGATTTTCGATTTTGGCACCACCACTGTGGGCGAGGTCTTCGAGCCGAATCCAGGCACGGGGTTCAATGGCATCAACTATCTCTTTCTCAGTGCCTCCACCGGCGGCGATTACAATACCCAGCAATTGGAAATCCGCGTCGATAGCGCCAACAACACGGTGTGGCGGCCCGACCGCCCGGCCGCCTTCGGACAGCAAATCTATGTGGTGGTGACCGTGGATAGCAGCGAGGGGCAAAGCGTGGTCAATTACTGGCGGAACAACGAGCGCCTGTTGACCGATGTGACCTCCCCGTTCCTGCTTTCCCAGCTTGACGACGTGAACAACTGGCTGGGCCGCTCGAATTGGTCCGGAGACGCCAACGTGAACGCCGAGTTCAACGAATTCCGCATCTACGATCATGCGCTCAGCGCGGATGAAGTCGCCATCAGCCAGTCCCTGGGGCCTGACGATGTGGCGGTGGACTCGGATAACGACGGGATGCCCGACCCTTGGGAAACCCTGCACGGGCTGAATGTGGGAATCAATGATGCCAACGACGACGCCGACGGCGACGGGGTGACCAACGTGCAGGAATTCCAGCGGGGCCTCAATCCTCAGAATCCCGACACCGACGGCGACGGGCTCAACGACTTGGTTGAAACCAACACCGGCATCTGGGTATCGGCCAGCAATACCGGCACCGATCCCCGACATCCCGACACGGATCGGGACGGGCTGCCCGATGGCGCGGAAACCAAAACCGGCGCCTTCGTGGATGCCACCAACGCCGGCACCGATCCCTTGGTTCGCGACACCGACGGCGACGGTTACGGCGACGGCAGCGAAGTGGCCTCCGGCTCCAATCCCGTGCAAGCCGCCAGCATTCCCGAGCCGCGGCTGGTCCACCGGTGGTCGTTCTCCGAAACCTCCGGCCGCCGGGTGGTCGATGCCGCCGGCAGCGCCACGGGCTATGTGCATGGCCGCGGATTTTCCTGGCAGGATGGGAGCCTTCACCTAGACGGCGGCTCCTCCAGCCATGCCGCCTACGTGGCTCTGCCTCCCGGCCTGATTTCCAACCACGGCCTGGCCAAGGGAGGCCGCGGCGGGGTTACCCTCGAAGGCTGGGCCACGGTCCACGGCGTCGAAGGCGGACCGTGGGCACGGCTGGTCGATTTCGGCACCTCCGATCCCGGCGGCGCCAATGGCGCGATCCACGGCACCGGCAACTGGAACGGCAGCGGCACCAACGCGATAGATACCTTCCTGCTCTCCGCTTACAACGGGACCGACACCAGCGTCCGCCGGCTGGCGCTGGACAATCGGGACATCGACAACATCGGCGCGGCCCTCGTGCAATTCGACCCCTCCGCCTCCTCCCAACCCGGAGAGCCGGCGCATTTCGTCATCACGGTCGATGAAAGCTCCGGCCAAGTGGCCTACTACGAAAACGGCGTCCTCGTCTCATCCGCGGAAACCGATCCCGTCAATCCCTTCAAACTGAGCAATTTCCGGGATATCAACAACTGGCTGGGCCGCTCTAACTACACCCACGACGGCAACCTCTTCGGCAGCTTCGACGAATTCCGCATCTATGATGGCGCGCTTCCCGAAAGCACCATCGCGCAACACTTCGCCGACGGCCCCACGGCTGTGCCCGCGTCTCCCGCCGCTCCCACGGACACCGATGGCGACGGACTGCCCGATTGGTTCGAGCGCGCCCATGGCCTCAATCCGAGCGATCCCGCGGATGCCGCGGCGGATGCGGACGGCGACGGACTGACCAATCTCCAGGAATTCCAGCGCGGCAGCTCCCCGCATCGGGCCGACACCGACGGGGACGGCTTGCCGGATGCCGTGGAGACCAACACCGGCGTCTTCGTCAGCGCCACCGACACCGGCACCCATCCGGCGGCTTATGATACCGACGGCGATTTCGTCAGTGACTCTGCCGAGATTCTGGCCAGCGCCAATCCCGTGGATCCCGCCTCGCAGCCGTCGGCCACCTTGCGGCACCGCTGGAGTTTCAATGATCCGGCCGGCGAGGTGATTGATGAAACGCCCAGCCTCGATGCCGTCACCGGCCAGCCGAGCGCCATCATCCGCGGCGATGGCGCTGTCTTCACCGGCACCGGCGTCACCATTCCCGGAGGCGGCTCGGGCTCCGCGGCTTACGTCGATCTGCCCAACCATCTGGTGTCGCCGCTGCAAACCGTCACCATCGAAGGCTGGGTCAGCATCCACAACACCGACAACTCCTGGGCGCGGATTTTCGACTTCGGCAATACCCGCGTCGCGCCCGGCTCGCCGGACGGCAAGGAAATCGTCGGACCGGGGGACGCCGGCGAGGGCGGCGATTATCTCTTCCTCAGCGGCTCCGTTGGCACCGACTACAACGTGAACCGCTTCGAGCTGCGCGAAGCCACTCCGGGACCGGAGACCAACGGCGTGTTCGACACCACGTTCACGTTCGCGTCGGACGAGGAATTCCACTTCGTCGCGCTCATCGATTCCACGCTTCCCGGCGTCAGCCGCCTGTCGGTGTGGCGCAACGGCGAGCCCACCGTGACCCACGGCGCCGTTTACACCAATCTCTCGAAACTCGATGATGTGAACAACTGGCTGGGCCGCTCCAACTGGACCCAGGATGCCAATCTGAATGCCACCTACAACGAATTCCGCATTTACGAGGGCCTGTTCGGCCCAGCGCGCATCGCCGCCAGTTACGCGGCGGGGCCGGACGCGGTCATCGGCGGCCCGCCACCCGCAGCCGGGTTCGAGATCACCAGCGTGAGCGCGCCCGCCGGCGCCGCGCTCAGTCTCATCTTCCCCACCGAGACGGGCCAAACGTATCAAGTGGAAACCTCGACCACACTCGCCGGCACCGGAGCGGGTGGCTGGGCCAATCTCGGCGATCCCATCGCCGGCACCGGCAATCCGGTCACCTTCACCGATACCGTCAACGGACCACCCTCCACCGCCGGCGGGCTCCGCTTCTATCGCGTAAAAGTCACCACGCCGTGAGGCTTTTGGAGCGCGGAGGCTTGCCTCCGCTTTTTCGGCTCACCGGCTTGCCGGTGAGGTGATGAGTCGGCGGCGGAGCCAGCGTGACGGAATCCGGGACGCGCTCCGGCGAGGGCTGATCGACCTCCCCCGGGGGGCAAGCCCCTCACCCCCCAGAGCGGAGGCAAGCCGTCCGCACTCCACATGCTACGCGAGGATGTCATGCACCACCTGCGCGCCCTCGAAGCCGGTGAGGCGGAAGTCGAGGCCGGCGTAATTGTAGGTGAACCGCTCGTGGTCGAAGCCCAGCAGGTGCAGGATGGTGGCGTGGAGATCGTGCGGATGCACCGGTTTCTCCACGGCCTTGAACCCGAATTCGTCGGTCGCGCCGTGGATGTAGCCTTTCTTCACGCCGCCGCCCGCCATCCAGATCGTGAACCCGTAATGGTTGTGATCGCGGCCGTTGATCTTGCCGGCATTGGAGCCGGGCATGGGCAGCTCGACCGTCGGCGTGCGGCCGAATTCGCCGCCCCAGATGACCAGCGTCTCCTCCAGCATCCCGCGCTGTTTCAGATCGGTCAGCAGCGCGCCGATGGGCTGATCGCATTGCTCGGCGAGCCGGCGGTGGTTGACCTCCAAGTCGTCGTGGTTGTCCCACGGCTGGCCCTCGCCGCTCCACACCTGGATGTAACGCACGCCTTTTTCCGCCAAGCGGCGGGCGATGAGCAACTGCCGCGCCTGCGTGCCTTCGCCATACATCTGCCGGATGGACTCCGGCTCGCGCATGATGTCGAAAGCATCGGTCGCCTCCAACTGCATGCGGTAGGCCAACTCGAAGCTCTGCACGCGCGATTCAAGCTGCTGGTCGCGCTGGCGACGCTCCAGATGGCGACGGTTCATCTCCTGCAGGAGATCGATCTGCCGGCGCTGCGCGGCGCGGCTGAGATTCCGGTTGGTGATGTTCTCGATGAGCTTTTCGACCTCGACGTGCTTGGTGTCGATGTAGGTGCCTTGATACGCGCCGGGCAGGAAGCCGGATTGCCAGTTCTGCGACTCCTGGATCGGATACCCGCCGGGGCACATGGCGATGAAGCCCGGCAGGTTCTGGTTCTCCGTGCCCAAGCCATAGGTCACCCACGACCCGACGCTCGGCCGCACCAGCCGCGATTCGCCGCAGTTCATCATCAAGAGCGACGGCTCGTGGTTCGGCACGTCCGCGTGCATGGAGCGGATGACGCACAGGTCGTCGGCATGCTCGGCCACATGCGGGAAGATCTCGCTGATCTCGATCCCGCTCTGCCCGTGCTTGGAGAATTTGTAGGGCGACTTCCACGCCCCACCGGTCGGGCGCTCCGTGCCGAGATGACTGGGAATCTTCTCTCCGTGCCATTTGTCGAGCGAGGGCTTGGGATCGAAGGTATCCACATGCGACGGCCCGCCGTTGGCGAAAATGTGGATGACGCGTTTGACCTTGGGCGAGAATTGCGGGCGGCGCGGCGCGAGCGGATTGAGGCTCGCCGCCTCGCTGTCGCGCAGCAGGCTGCCAAAGCCCAACGCGCCGAACCCCA
>CAZQUC010000332.1:0-5075 GCA_964596095.1 uncultured Enterobacteriaceae bacterium | reverse complement strand
GAGAAATGCGATAAAGGCGCCCAACAGCACGAAGAGCGTGCCGAAAGCGGCCAGATACTTCCAGAATTGGGGGCCGAGGAATTTGACATAGAGCCACAGGCTGAGCACGCCGAAAACGACGAAGGCGCCGACCGCGCTGGCCAGCCCGCCCCGCGAGTAAGTCAGCACCATGAGCACGCTCGAGAGGAGAACGATCATCAACGCGGCCAAGCGCCACCCCAATTTCACGCGGGAAAACAGCGTGAAGGCGAGCAGAAAAAACGCGCTGCATTCGATGAACCCCGCGAGATGATTCTCGCTGTGGAAAAAACCTCCGGCATTGGGTGGCCCCTTGGCGCGGGCGTAGCCCAGCCAATTGACCGGCGACCACGTGCGGTCGTGCTGGGATTGATACACACCAATGGCGAAATTGGCGAGCAGGAGCAGTCCGAGCACGATCACGAACCAGCGGCGGTATTTCGGATGCTCGACGTGGAGGGCGATGGTGGTGTAGCCGACGAGGCACGCGGCGAGCGACAGCAGATCCTGGCGCGCCAGATACTCCACCGGCGAAAACCAGGCCCGCGCGCCGATATAGCCGGCGAAGAGCAGGGCCGACAAGAGACACAGGCCGCTGGGAGTGAAGCGGAAGCCTTTGCGCAGGCGGGCCAGGGAGAGCAGCCCGCCCAGGGCCAACACGAAGTAAGCGGGCCATTGCAGGGCCAACCGGCTCCACGCGCCCAGAGTGGCGAGCGTGGCATAGCCGAAGAGGAAAATCGTGAACAGAACCGTGGGCATGAAGGGCGTAAGGGAAAAAGAAGTAACAGGGGACGGCTGGAGTCAGGGACGGCAGTCCGGCACGCCGTCCACGCGTCCGGCCCCGACCGCTGCCGACCGGAGCCAAGCGATCGCAAGAAAAAGCTGACGACCAAAAGACAGCATCGGGCTTCGCGAAAAACTATGCCGCTCCACCCAGCGTTTTCTTCATCTGGGAAAGGATGAGCGCGAGCCGCTCACGGTTGCCGCCGCCGACCTCCGCCGTGGCCCAGCCGTAGAAGCCGAAGCCGGCAAGGGTTTCGCGCAGGGTCTTCCAGTCCACGCTGCCCTCGCCGATGTCGGCCCACTTCTCCTTGCCGTCGGGAGAATCTTTGCCGAGGCGGAAATCTTTCGCATCCAGCTTCACGATGCGGGAATCAAGCTGCTTCGCCCATACGACCGGATCGCCGTATTTGCGGTGATTGCCGATGTCGAAATAGCTGCCGACCCATGGGCTATTGATCTCGGCGAGATAGCGGATCAGCGGCTCAGCCGTCTGGTCGGTGGGCGCGTCGTCGCCGTGCTGATAGAGAAATTGGTTCCAGACGTTTTCGATGAGAATACGGATGCCGAGTTCGGCGGCCAGGGGCAGGACCTGACGAATGCCCTCGATGCTGCGGCTCCAGACCTGTTCCGCGTTTTCATTGTCCTTGTCGCGCACCGCGCCGGGCACGAGCAGGACGGTGCTGCCGCCCACGGCCTTGGAGAAACGCACGGCGTCCTGCAGTTCGCTCACCGCTTTGGCGCGGATGTCGGCCGAGGGATCGGAGAGCCGCACGCTCCAGTGGTTCGCATTGACCACCCCATGCACGGGCAGGCCCGATTTTTCCTTGGCGGCGAGCGCTTCCTCCACCGACGCCGCATACTGGCTGTCGAACTCGATCCCGTCGTAGCCCAGATCCTTCAGCAGCTTGAATTTGTCCTCCCATGATTTGGCGGCGGGGTCGTTGATCATGCCGGATTTGACGGCGAAGTAAAAACGGCGCGGGGCCGTGGTCGATTGCGCGGCGGCGGGCCGGACGGCGACGCTCGCGGCAGCGGCCAAGGCGGTGGTCGTGAGGAACTGGCGGCGGTTCATGGTCATGACTGGTGAAATGGCGGAGGGCGGGATTGACGGGAGCATCGTGTCCGGTTTTCCCGCGGCGTAAAGGCCGGAAAGGACGAAAGAGACGCTCATGGACCCTGCCTCGCCCGTTGCGTCCGGGCCGGGGCCGGTCTAAGCGTGCGCATGGCCAGTGTGAAACTCAGCGAAGAACAACAACACCTCGTCCGCGCGTGGGCGGAGGCGGGAGCGGATCTCAATCAAATCCAGGACCGGCTCAAGACCGAACAGGGCATTACGTTGACCTTCATGGAAACGCGCTTCCTGCTCGCCGACCTGGCCATCACCCTGCAAGCGCCGCAGGAAGACGTGGAGCCGACCCCCGCCACGGAAGAGGAGGAACTGCCCGATTTCCGCTCGCTCTCCGAAGACGCGGCGGCCACGGAGCCCGACGCAGCGTTCGACGACCTCCCTCCCGCCGGGGACGGCAACGTGACGCTGACCGTGGACGAGATCACCCTTCCCGGCTCCCTCGCCAGCGGCAAGGTCACCTTCTCCGACGGCAAGACGGCGTCGTGGTATCTCGACCAACTCGGCCGCCTCGGCCTGACCGGCATCGAACGCACCTACCAGCCCACCGAAGCCGACGCCATCGCGTTCCAGCGGGAGTTGCAGAACGCGCTGCGCCGCGCGGGGTATTGATCGGATCGCGCTCCCGACGTATGCTTCGACCGTGATTCCGATCCACGTCAACGGCCAGACCGCCGAAGTGCCCGCCACGCTGAGCGTCAGCGGGCTGCTCGCGCATTTGTCCATTCCCGAGCCCGGCACGCTCGTCGAGCGCAACGGCACGGCGTTGTTCCCCCGCGATTTCGTCAGCACGCCGGTGGAGCAGGGCGACCGCTTCGAACTCATCCGCATCGCCGCCGGCGGCTGAACGCGTGCCGCTATACGCCCGCGGTGGCGGCGAGCCCGGTGGGCGGAGCGGCATGGGCTTCCACCAGCTTCAAGAGGCCGGGAAACCGCGCTTCGATCTCCGCTTCCCGCACCGACGTCATGCACTTGGTGCCTTCACAGCGGGTGACGATCAGCCCCGCCTCGCGCAGCACGGCGAAATGATGCGAGCGCGTCGCCTTGGCGACATTCAGCGGCACTTCGTTGCAGGCCAATTCACCGGCCTCCAGCAAGGAGCGCACAATGGCCAGCCGACAGGGATCGGACAAGGCTTGCATCACCGACGCAAGCCCGACTTCCTCCATCTCGGGGTGGGTGTAGATTTTGGTGGCCACGTCTCAGCCTACCCGGATTTCCATGGTTCGACAAGAATCGAAACTTGCGCGGACTCCCGCCGGGGACGAAAACACGCGCACGCCCCCTTCCGCCGGCCGCCGGCCGAAAAAGCTCACTCCGCTCATTCGCCATGAATCACCTGACCGCCGACCAACTGCTCGCGCCGCTCCGCTGGCGCTATGCCACCAAACAATTCGACGCCTCGAAAAAGATCCCCGACGACCTGTGGGCCGCCCTGGAAGACGCGCTGGTGCTCACGCCTTCCTCCTTCGGCCTGCAACCGTGGAAGTTCCTTGTCATCAAGGATCCCGCGCTGCGGGAAAAACTCCGCGCCGCTTCCTGGAACCAAACCCAGGTGACCGACGCCTCGCATCTCGTGGTCTTCGCGGTGCGGCGCACCGCCGGGGAGGCGGACGTGGACCGGCTCATCGAGCGCACGGTCGAAGTGCGGGCCACGCCCGACGGAGCGGCGCGCCTCGGCGGCATGAAAAAAGTCATCCTACAATTTATCGAACACACGCCGGTCCTGGAGTGGCACAAGCGCCAGGCTTATATCGCGCTCGGCAATTTCTTGACCAGCGCCGCGCTCCTCGGCCTCGACACCTGCCCGCTGGAAGGGATCGACCCCGCGCAATACGACGAGATTCTCGGCCTGCCCGAACAAGGCCTCGCCACCGCCGTGGCCGCCACCGCGGGCTATCGCGCCGCCACCGATGGCTACGCCGCCTTGGCCAAAGTGAGGTATGCCAAGAGCGAAGTCATCGAATACCGGTAGCCGTGGCCTTGAAAGAAATTGGTGAACCACGAATGACACGAATTTACACGAATAAGAAATTGATTCGATATTCAATTTTTCATCACAATTCGTGTGATTCGTGACCTGCCTTTCACGGGTCCATTTCGCCTCGTTCCCGCAACGCCTTCCACGCAGCTTGGAGCCGTTGCGTAAAAGGACCTGGCGCAACCGGCAGCGGCCGTTCGCCGAGATGGGAAACCGGCTGCACCTCGCGCGTGGTGGAGGTTAAAAACATTTCGTCGGCGGAGGCGAGCGCGGCCATCGGAAGGTCGGTTTCCTCCACCGGCACGCCGGCCTGCCGGGCCAACTCCAGCACCAGCGCGCGCGTCACGCCGGCCAGGCACCCTGCTACCAGCGGCGGCGTGACGAGCCGGCCCATGATCCCCACAAAGACGTTCGAGCCGGCGCCCTCGCACACCTGCCCTTGCGAGTTGGGCAACACCGCTTCGTCCGCCCCGAGTCGATGCGCGGCCGCCAGCGCGAGCGCGTTCTCGGCGTAGCTGGTGGTTTTCAACCCAACCAGCGCCCCGCGTTCATGACGCGGATGATGCGACAGCACCACAATGCGCGCCGCCGGCGGCCACGCGGGCTTCGGCGCAGCCGCGACAATGACGGTGCTTTCGTCTGCCGCCACTCCGCGCGTGGAGCCCATCGGCCCGGCCCCCGGCGTCACCGTGATGCGGAGCCGCGCCTCCGGCAGCCGGTTGGCGGCGATGACCTCATCCAGCGCTGCCCGCACGGCCTTCCGATCCGGCAGCGGCATCGCCAAACCCGCGCAGGTCCGGCCCAAGCGTTCCCAATGCCGGGAGAACGCGAATACGCGCCCTTGGTAAGACACCAGAGTCTCGAACGCGCCACAGCCGATGGTGAACCCGTGATCGAACGGCGACAGCCGCACGTCCGCCGCCGGCAGCACGCGGCCATTGTGCCAGACGAAAGCGGCGCGGGGATCGAAAGTCTGCGACATGCGGAGCGCCGAAGATGTCCAACCTCCCGGAAACCGCAACCATCGACACCTTTTGATGGAGGCGCTCTGGCAGGAATTGTCGGATCCCGGTCTTCCTGCCCCCCCGGTTGGCATGCCGATGTCCTTGCGGAACGAGACCGTCTGATCCGTTCAGGCGAGGATACGTTGGTCGATCGGGAGACCGC
>CAZQUC010000331.1:0-5084 GCA_964596095.1 uncultured Enterobacteriaceae bacterium | reverse complement strand
GTTGGGCGACTCGGGATCGGTGTCGCGGACCCGCCCGAACACGGCCCGCGTGTATTCATCCACCGACCGGCTGAGCGGCGAGCCCGCGCATTCCGAGAGCAGCACGAGCAGCGGCTTGACGATCGGCGGACTCGCGCCCGGCCCCATCGTGTCGTGGCCGAAATCGGCCAGCCGCGACGCCGGTTCGGGCTGCGCGTGACCGCCCGCGAAACTGACGAAGACCGCGCCTCGCTCGTCGCCGCCGCGTTGGCCGCGCATGAAGACGGCGAGATCGCTGTTGGTGTCACGATTGAAACGGCCTGCGAGCGGGGCTTCGATGGCGTTCCGGCGCAGGCCGTGATGCCATTGCCAGAGCGGATCGCCCGTTTGCGCACCCGTGCCGGAGGCGAAGGAATTCACCGCCGTCTTCACCGCGGCGAAGACCCGCCCGTCCGTATGCACGGCGAGGATGTCGGCGCTGCCATCGCCATTCACATCCGCCACCAGCGGCTCGAAGTTGGCATCGGTCGCGAACCGCTGGTGCCAGAACGCCAGCGGCCCGTAAGCGAACCCGCTCGCGCCATTGGAGAGCGCCACCTCGACGCGACCGAGCTCCGGCTGCGGGCGGGTATGGCGGATGAACGAGACAATGTCGGCGCGCCCGTCGCCATTCACGTCGCCGACGCGCGGGATTTCCTCGCCGCGGCAGAAAGTGTCGTGCCACATGGTGGGCGCATTGAACGACGCGCCGTTGGAAAGCGCCACCCGCACGCCCCCGCCCGCGCCGCGCCGGAAGGCCGCGATGTCATCCCGGCCATCGCCGTTGAAATCGCCCACCAACGGAATCTCCGGGGCCGTCCAGAAACGCGCCGACAGCCACCGTCGGCTGTCCACGAAAGCCGTGCCGTTGGAGACCGCCACCCAGACGTGCCCGTCGGCGGGAATGAAGGCGATGATGTCGGCGCGCCCGTCGCCATTGAAGTCGCCGGTCATCACCGGCTCGGCGTCCGAGCCGAAGGCCTCGTGCCATTTCGACGGGGCGGCAAACCTCTCGCCCCGGAAATTCAGCGCGACATAGACATCGCCTTGCGACGCGCTGCTGCCCGCGCTGCGGACAAAGGTCGCCACGTCGTCGAGACCGTCGCCGTTGAAGTCGCCCACGGCGGGCACTTCGTTGGCGAAGCTGAAATTGGAGGTCCACTGCAACGCGGGGCCGAAGCCGTGCGGGTGATCGTAGGTTCCGCCGGAGGCGTGAGGATGCGGCAACGCCAGCGTTGCCGACAAAAACAGGAAGATGTGGAAGACGCGCATGATGTGAAAGAGAGTGGTTCCCCGCTTTCTGCGCCGTGGACGCGCGAACCATACACCCCGCGCAAAAATTTTTTTCGGCTGTATGGCCGGCCCGCCAGTAGCGTAAAAACCACCCATGACCACCGCCAGCCCGACGCCCTGCCCCGACTGCGGACGCCCCATCCCTGCCGATGCCGTGCGCGGCCTGTGCCCGGCGTGTGTGGCACGGGTGGCGCTGCGCGGCGGAGCGCCGTCGGAGGATGGGCCGCATAGGCCCCATAAGCCCTATATGCCTCATGGGGCCTATCAGACCCACGGCTCCTGGCACTGCCTCCGCCTCCTCGGCGAAGGTGCCTTCGGCCTGGTCTATCTCGCGGAGCAGCACACGCCGCTTCCGCGCCGCGCCGCCCTGAAAGTCCTCAAGCATGGGCTGGCCTCGCGGGAGGGGTTGGCCCGGTTTGCCGCGGAGCGCGAGGCCCTCGCCGTGCTGGACCACCCCGGTATCGCCCGCGTGCTCGACGCCGGCGAAACCGCCGGCCAGCCGTGGTTCGCCGCCGAGTGGGTGGAGGACGCGCGCCCGTTCACGACATTTTGCGAAAACCGCGACCTCCCGCGGCGCGACCGCGTGCGGCTCTTCGAAAGCGTCTGCGAGGCCGTGGCCCACGCCCACCAGCGCGGCATCATCCACCGCGACCTGAAACCCTCCAACCTCCTCGTCGGCGCGGACGACCGGGCCAGGGTGATCGACTTCGGCATCGCGCGCGCCCTCGAACCGGTGCTGACGCCGGGCACGCTCGTCACGCTGGCCGGCCAGGTGCTCGGCACCCCGGCCTACATGCCGCCGGAGCAGGCCGCGGGCCACGGCGCGGAGGCCGACACCCGCAGCGACATCTATGCGCTGGGCGCGGTGCTTTACGAAACGCTCACCGGCCGGCCGCCCTTTCCGCCCGAACGCCTGGAGCGCCTGCCGTTGCACGAAGCCGTGCGGATCGTCTGCGAGGAAGACCCGGCGAAACCATCGACGCTCGATCCCACGCTGCGCGGCGAGTTGGAATGGATCGTCCTCAAGGCGCTGGAGAAAGACCCCGCGCGCCGCTACGAAACCGCCGCCGCCCTGGCCCGCGATCTGCGCGCCTGGCGCGAAGGCGGCACCGTGCTGGCCGCGCCACCGAGCCGGGCCTATCAGGCGCGCGTCTTTCTGCGCCGCCACCGCACGGCGGCGCTGGGCGGGGCCGCGGTCTTCGCGGTGCTGGCCGCAGGCCTCGCGGGCACCACGGCCATGTTTCTGCGCGCCCGCGAGGCCGGCCTCCGCGCCGTCGCGGGAGAAGCCGCCGCGCGCCTCGCCGCCAGCCGTGGCGACCACCAGACCGCGCAGACGTTTTTCGATCAAGGCCAGCCCGTTACCGCCGTCAGGCACCTCGCCCGTGCCGTGCGCGCCGACCAGACCGACCACGCCGCCGCCGAACGCCTCCTCGCCGAACTCGTCTGGACCGACTTCCCGCGTCTCGTGCGCCCGCCGGTGGAATTGCCCGAGTTCATCCGCCAGACCGGCTTCTCTCCCGACGGCACACGCCTCGCCGTCAAGGGCAACGAAACCGTCTTCGCTCCCGGCTTCATCGCGTTGTTCGACGCGGAAAATGGGACAATGTTAGGCAACACCACGCTGCCGGCTGCGGGTGTGCATCATTTCGCCTTTAGCCCGGACAGCGCCACGCTCGCGCTCGCCCAGGCCGAGGGCACGGTCGGATTCTGGCGCGCGACGGATGGCACATTGGACCCCGCGCGCGCTCCGTTGCGCCTGACCCATCCCGTGCGCCACGTCGCGTGGGTGACCGCCGACCGCCTCGCCACCGTGGAGGATGCCGGCGAAACCACGAGCGTGGGCCGCTTGTGGGAAATCCCCGAGGGCCGCTTGCTCGCGGAAATCGGCGGCTTGCACGCGCTCGCCGTGCCCGCCGTCTCCCCGGACCGGTCGCGCCTCGCGTGGGTGGCGCACGATGGCGCGGTGCGCGTGTGGGACACGGCGACGGGCCATTCTTTCGCCACCTGGACCACGCCCGATCGTGGCGCGGCCGTGTTCGTTGGCGATACGGAAACGCTGGCCGTGCAAACCTTCGGCGAAAAATTGCGCCTCTTCCGCGCCACCGACGGCACGCCGCTCGGCGAGCCTATGCAGGCCAGCAATGCCGCGCTCGCGCCGCTCGCCTCGCCGGACGGGACCGCGCTGTTGACACTCGGCTTCGATGGCATCGCCACATGGTGGGATCGCGCGACGCAGAAGCCGCGGCATCATTTTGCGGGACGATTCACGTTCGCGCGTCTTGCCGCGCGTGGATCGCTGCTGGCCTTGGGCGGCGACATGCAACCCGACCTGCACCTGTGGGATTGGCAAACGGCGCGCCCCGCCCGCCCGCCCCTGCCGGTGCTCGGCCAACCCGCCGTGCTCGCGCTTTCCGACGATGGCCGACGCCTCGCCACCGGGGGCCGCCGGCGCCAGGTGTCGCTCTACGATCTGCAACCGCGCGCCGCCCGTCCGGAAATCCTTCCCTTTCCCGGAAAACTCTGGCATGTCGGCTGGACGTCCGACGGCCGCCAGCTCGCCGCGCTCGGCTGGCAGGGCCGACACGTGGTGTGGGATGCCAACGGTCAGCCCGCCACCGCCACTTGGCCGCAAGCCGCGCGCGTCGTCCACGATCACGCCGCGGGCTTGCGCCGGTCGCGCGGCCAGGCGCACGGCGACCCCATGCTGGCGGACATGGTCCCGGAAGAGTATCGTCCCGGCCTGCCGCCGGAAACGCTGCTCAGCGCCGCGCTCGCGCCGACGGGTGACCGGCTCGCGCTGGGCATGTCACAGCGCGAGCTGCGGATCGTCGAGCTGGCCTCACCGGCGACGCCCCGCGTGCTGCCGCTGCCGCGTTCGCCGCAACAAGTCGCCTTTTCCCAAGATGGCCGGCATCTGGCAGCCGGCCTCACGGATGGCACAGTGGTCTGCTTCGAGGCCGCCACCGGCGAGAAACTGGGCCGCGCGCAGCCGCATGACACGCGCGTGCTGGCGCTCGCCTTTCTGCTGGATGGCCGCCTCGCCAGCAGCGCCGAGGGCGGGAGTCTCGCGCTGTCCGAGATAGGCCCCATAAGCCGCATAGGCTTGAAACCACCCACCCCGCTCGCCACCGACGCCCTCCAACTCGCCGTCAGCCCCGATGGCCGATGGCTCGCGGCCGGTCTGGCCGATGGCCGCGCAGTCGTGCTGGATGCCGCCACCGGCCGGCCGGTCGGCGAGCCGCTGCGCCACCGCAGCGGCGTCACGCCCGCTGGCTTGTTGCTGCGGTTCAGCCCGGACAGCCGCCTGCTCGCCACGGCTGGCAGTTTCGACAATACCGTGCGCCTTTGGCAGGTGCCCTCGTCGGTGGAACGCGCGGTGTTGCCCCACCCCCGTCATGTGGAAGAGTTCGCCTTCGACGCAAGTGGCCGCCGCCTCGCCACGCTCTGCGCCGAGGGCGACACCGGCGTCCTCCACGTGTGGGACGTGGCCACGGCCCTGCCGCTGCTGCCCCCGTGCCGCCTGCCTGCGGGCGAGGGCTACATGGCGGTGGCGTTCCATCCCGACGGCACGCGCGTGGCCGTGGGCGGTTATCGCGGGGCGGTGCTGCTTTACGATCTGCCGCCCTTCTTCGACTATGCGCCGCCGTGGCTGGCCGCCGCCGCGGAAAGCATGGGCGGCTGGCGTTTCGGCGAAAGCGGGCTGCCCGAACCCGCCCCCTCGTTCACCGCCTGGCCGGCCGATGATCCCTGGTCCCGCTGGCTGGGCGCGCCGG
>CAZQUC010000330.1:0-5092 GCA_964596095.1 uncultured Enterobacteriaceae bacterium | reverse complement strand
CTCACTATCCCATTATCCTACTCTTCCTCAATCCACGTGTCATAAACTCGCGGCCCGCCGCAACGATAACCGCTCTCCGCCCACCGCGTGCCCGCGAGGCAGGCGTGGATGAAACCGTTCCATTCCACCAGGCGCGTGTGCAGGATGGCGCGGTCCGGGTTTTCGCGGAGGAGGAAGGACACGCGGCCGTCCAGGGCCGAGAACCGTTGCCATTCGGTGTCGGTTTCGGCCACGAAGGGAAACGCGGCGGCGAGATCGCGCTGCATGGCGTGGCTGCGGCCCCAGGTGCCGCCGGCTTCGCTGACGAAGGGTTTGCCTTGATAAAGAGCGATGCTGTCGTGATAGGCGAGCACGAACAAATGACGGTCCGGCGCCGCCTGGAACCAGCGGGTGAGTTTGGCGGGGTGATCCTGTCCGGCGTCGTAGGCATAGTTGCTGTCGAGAAAGGCGAGGCGGACGATGTCTTCGGGAATGGCCTCCACGCCGTTGAGAAACCCGAAAGTGAAACTGCCGCCGCCACTGTGGCCGGTGAGCGTGAGGCGCGGCGACCGTCCGGCGAAGCGCCGCCGCAGTGCCTCTACGATTTGTGGCACGCGTGTGTTTTGCGGGTCGTGCTGTTTCCGCCACGCGGGCCAGGAGCGGCCCTCGCATTCCAGATACGCCACCACCAGTTCGCGTTCGGAAAAATGCTCGCGCAGCCAGCGGGTTTGCGCGCCGATGTGCTGGCGGTCGAATGCGGCATCCGCGTCCGCCGTCACGCGCCGGCCGAGGGTCTGCTCGATGGTGGCGCCATTGGGCAGCGCGTAGAGCACGAGGTCGAGCGGCGGCGCGGCGGCGTTCTCTTTTTTCTCCGGCCTTGCCGGAAGATTGAGCCAGATCCGCACGCCGGGCTGGAGCCGCCATTCTTCGGTGGTTTCCGGGAACGCGGGCGGTGGCGCGGTCACCGGCGTCACCCGCGGGAAGACGAACGCGCCTTCGCCGCTGAGCAGCCCGGCGAGGTCTGGATCGGCCAGAACGGCTTCGATGGTGGTGGGTTTTCCCTCCACGAGCAATTGCCGGCGCACCAGGCGCACGCCGTGGCTGTAATCCACCCACGCGCCGGTGTGGCCCGTGTAGAGCGGCTGGATCGGCGTGCCATCCGGCCGGTGCCAGCCGTAGATCGCGACCTTGCCGCGCGCTTCCGCCAGGGTCGCGCTCAACACCACATCCTTTTTGTGTCCGGCCACCAGCGCGCCGAGCGGATGGCTGGGCAAGAAAGCCGAGCGCTGACGGTCGATTTCCCCATCATGCTCAAGAAACGCCGCCATCGTCGTCATGTCCGGACCGGGCGGGCGGGGGGAGGGGACCAGCTGGACCGCCGCCTGCCGGTAAATGGCGTCCACCATCCGCGGGGTGGGGAGCACGCACTCCAGTCGGTCCGCCACCTCCCAAGCGCTTGCCGGCGAAAATGGTGCGAGGAAGTAATCCACGTCCGATCCCACCGCGAGATAGTCCGGCGATACCTCGAATTCCGCTGTCAGGGTCACGTCGTCGCGGGTGAGCGTGGTGGTGACTTTCACGAACTGTCTCCAAAATTCCGGCATGTTGCCTTTTTTTATTTCCTGGAGAATAACTTGCTCACGAGATTGAAAATCAGCATCGAGCAACCGGCGTGCAATTTCCGATCCGGGCGCGAAATCAGCCTGGCGCGCGGGCCACTCTTCCGCTGGCGCCGGTTCCATCGCGCCCGTCGTCAACCCAATGGCCAAGGCGATCATGAGACATCGGCCCTCCCAAGCCGGCCGAAACCGTATCGCTAACCTTGAGACGTTTTTCATGTTATATTTTTTACGTAAAAATTTCTACAAGTATATTAACTTCAATTTTTCATACTCTTTTCTTTATAAGAAAACCCGCAACAGGGAGATAACCTTAGGAGTCGGCCTCCGCTCCCCGGTCGAGCGGGCTCGTGGCTGGCATGCAGGATGGCTCACGAACTCGTTTTTGCGAAAGATTCCCTCGCCCGTCAGCGCGGCGGGAGTGGTAAGAACGCGGAAAATCGTTGAATGTGACGGGGCTGGCCGATGGCGTCGTTGTTGAGTCTCTGTTTTTTTAACCAGTTTCACAAAAAAAGTAGCGCATCGGGGAAAGTATGATATTGTTTGCCTTGTCTAAACTATCCTAACTTCTTAACCATCTGTTTCCACCTGCTGCATGAAAGTCCTGTTTTCCGTTTTGGTTGTGGTCGGCCTGACCGTCGCCTTTTTGCTTTCCCCCTCGCAGGCCAACCCGGCGGAGGTGGGGGCCGATGCGCCGAAGATCAAAGCCATCAATGAGGAAGGGAAGGAAGTGGATTTTGACGAGGCCTACCAAAAGGGCTTGGTGCTGGTTTATTTTTACCCGAAAGCCGACACGCCCGGCTGCACCAAGCAGGCGTGCAGCCTGCGGGACGCCTTCGCCGAATTGACGGAAAAAGGCATCACGGTGTTCGGCGTCAGCCATGACGGCCCGGCGGAGCAAAAAGCCTTCAAGGAAAAATACAAACTGCCCTTTACGCTGATCGCCGACCAGAAGAATGAAGTCATCAATGCCTTCGGCGTGCCGGCGAACAAGCTGCAATTGGCGAGCCGCCAAGCGTTTTTGATCAAGGGCGGAAAAATCGTCTGGCGCGATCTGACGGCCTCCACCGAGGAGCAGGCCAAGGACGTGCTCGCGGCGGTGGCGGCGTTGCAGTAAGCGGCAAGACAGGGGCCGCGTGCGGCGGAAGAGGAATAGCTCTTGCCGGAAGGGTGGCCCGCGGCTTTGTGGAATAATGACGCAGCGTGCCTGGATGCGGTTGTTTCTGCTCGGCCTGCCCGTCGGGCTGGCGGTTTCCGTGGTGGCGGGGATCTATTTTTACTACCACCCGCTGGATGTGCTGCCGGACCGTTCGCGGCAGCATCGGGCCGTGGCTCCGCTCCTGCGGAAAAGTCCGACGGAACACGATCTCGCCGACTACCGGCGGGTGTTGACGGAAGTGGCCGCCCGTCCGGTGGGGTTGCCGGAGCGGGTGCGGGCGGCAGGAAACTGGATCGCCTCCACGCTCGGCCCTTCCAACATGGGCCATGCCGTCCGGGTGGAGGAAATTGAAGATGAGGCGGGCGGGCATGTCGCGCGTCCGGTGTGGGTGGAATTGCCGGGCCAGCGCTCGCCGGACCAAGTGCTGTTGGTGGGGGCGGGGTATGCCTCCGGTCGGCCCGCGTTTGACAGCGCCTCCTCCGCCGCGGTGCTGCTGACGGTGGCGAATGCGTTCGTCAACGCCCCGCAGCGCGAAACCGTGGTCTTCGCATTTTTCGATGATAGTGCCACGGTTGAGGCGGCCGAAACGGCGGACGCCTTCAAGCCTCCGGGACTGGAGCCGGTGATCCGCCACTTGCAGGGCCAAGGGCGCGTCCTTTCCGGCATCGTGCTGCTCGACCCGGCGAGCGAGGAGCCCGGGGGCATGACACCTCCCGGCCGGATGCTTTTCTCCGACGCCCACGCGACCTTCACCCGGCAGGTGCGGGAAGCCTTGCTGCCCCGGCTGCCCGGATGGACCGCGGACCTTCCCATGGCCTCAGAGGACGAGGCCCGGACGGCTTTCCCAACGGTGGTGCTGTCGCCAGCTGCGGCTCCGTCGCCTTCGGAGCCGGCCTTGCTGTCTTTGGCAATTGCCTTGGAAGCGAGCTTGCCATCGCTGGCAAACCGGTAATTCTGAACGGCTGGATTCTCCCTCTCCTTCAGCCCGGCCCCCCCTCGCTACCATGAGACCGCTTGCCCTTGTTGATGCTTCGTCGCCGGACGCCCCGGCGTGTTTGATTGTAACGCGGAGAGCCGCCCGCCGCTGGCCCGCATTATCGTCGCACTGGCTCCGCGTGGC
The DNA here is from genome assembly GCA_964596095.1 of uncultured Enterobacteriaceae bacterium. Classification (GTDB taxonomy): domain Bacteria; phylum Verrucomicrobiota; class Verrucomicrobiia; order Verrucomicrobiales; family V1-33; genus CAJBME01. The sequence goes on along the minus strand of CAZQUC010000330.1, from coordinate 1,215 downwards.
CGCCGCGCTTTTGCCCTTGCTGGGTGTTTCCTGTGCGGCGTTGGACCCGCCCTCCAAGCCCGCAGGCCCGGCCGCCACCGTGGAGGGCCCGCCACTCTTTGAATGGCACGGCGACGACAGTCTCACCGGTCCACCTTCCCTCCGCATCAATCTCACCGAGCAGAAAGCCCGTTTCTATCGTGGCAAGCACGAGGTGGCCTGGACCTATATCACCACCGGCCGGGCCGGCCATCGCACGCCCGTGGGGAAATTCCGCATCACGGAAAAGACGGTGGACAAGTATTCCAACCGCTACGGCATCATCAAAGACGGCGAGGGCAACGTGCTCGTGCCCGTGGCCAAAGTCGGCCGCGAGCGGGTGCCCAAGGGCGCGGAATTCGAGGGCTTCGCCATGCCGTATTGGATGCGACTGACCAGCTATGGCATCGGCCTGCACGCCGGCCCCATCCCGCAACCCGGTGCCACCGCCTCCCACGGGTGCATCCGCTTGCCGCGCCCGGTCGCGGAGCGGGTTTTCGCGGAAGTTTCCGTGGGCACGCCGGTGGTTATTAGTGGCACCGCTCCGTGACGATCCCTCAGGTTGGGGGAGGCCGCATTTCATAGACCGTATGGGATCTATATGGCCTATAGGCCCCTCTGGAGTGCGGAGGCTCGCCTCCGCTCTGGCGCTCACCGGCTTGCCGGTGAATCGAAAACGGCGGGAGCGTGATAGAACTCCCCCAGGGCGCGCCGGTGATGGCGGCCCGACCTCCCCGCCCCGAGGGGCAAGCCCCTCCCCCCACAGAGCGGAGGCGAGCCTCCGCACTCCAGATGACACGTCTGGCGGAGGCATCGACCATTTTTTACTCAACAGGTTCTAATGATTAAACATAAACTCCTTCGAGTTCAGCAACGCCCAAAAGACATCCTCCAGCACGGGCTGCGGCTTGTCGGTGGCGATTTCCGCCAGCAGGCCGGCTTTTTCTTCGGGCGTGGGCGGACGGCTGAAACAACGCAGGTAGAGATCGGTGAGGACTTCCTCCGGCGTCTTCCCGGCCTTGAGTTGATCGGCCACGACTTTCCCCTGCGTGATCTTCCGTGAGGTGGTGTCGCCGTTGAGCAAGTGCAGGGCCTGGCCGAGATTGGGCTCCATCTTGACCTCGCACGAGCATACGGAAGCCCGCTCGGCGCGGCCGAAGGTGCGCAGAAAATAATTGCTGACATTGCCGTCGGCGA
>CAZQUC010000329.1:0-5099 GCA_964596095.1 uncultured Enterobacteriaceae bacterium | reverse complement strand
GGCCCACCGTCGCCGCGAAGGTGTCCGGAGCTTCCAGCGTTCCGTCCGGCCACAGCCGCGCGAGCCGGACCCGCGGCTGCTCGTTCACCGTGTCGAACATCCCCGAAATCAGCACCCTCCCATCCGGCTGCGCCACCGCCGCATACACCACCGCGCCGCCCACGCTGCTGATGCTCGGAGCGAAGCCCGCATCCAGCGTGCCGGCGGCGGGAGCGGTTTCCGGCGGGGGCTGCGTGGGCGCACCCAGCGCCACCGTCTGATAAACCTGCCCCGAAGTAGGCTCCCATGTCGGCGAGGTGAAGCCAGTGCTTCCTTCGTAGTAGTAGATCGTGAAGCCGGGGTTGCTAAAGTTGTCGAAGACGGATGTGGACAGGGTTGGGGCATTGCCTTCGAATGTAGTGCTGGTCAACATCGGACAGCTTAGGAATGCGCCATTTCCGATGCTGGTGACGCTGCCAGGGATGGTGACACCGGTGAGAACGGCACAGCCATGAAACGCCGAATTTGCGATGGAAGTGACGGAGTCCGGAATGATGTAGGAGCCTGAACGGCCTCCAGGATATTGAACGAGTGTTGTCCGGTTTTTATTGAACAGCACGCCATCCACGCTGCTGTAGTTGGGATTGTCCGCAGCCACCGTAATTTCCAGCAGATTGGTGCAATTGGAAAATGCCCATACACCGATGAGCGATACTCCGGCAGGAATGGCGACATTGGTGAGACTTCCGCAGTATTGGAATGCCGCAGTGGAGATGACAGCGAGGCTGTCGGGGAAGGTGATGCCGGCAAGACCCGGGCATTGATAAAACGCGTTGGTGCCGATGAAAGTGAGGCCGGAGGGAAACGTGACGCCGGTGAGATGCCAGCATTTTGAGAACGCATCGATTTCGATACTTGTGACGCTCGAAGGTATCGTGTAGCCGCCTTCTTTCCCCCCGGTGTATCGGATAAGGCTGGTTTGGTTTTTATTGAACAGCACTCCGTCCACGCTGCTGTAAGCCGGGTTATCCGGATCAACGGCGATCTCCAGAAGATTCGAGCAATCCCGGAACGCCGATTGTCCGATACCGGTGACGCTGGCGGGAATCGCTACGTTGGCCAGGCTGGAGCAACCGGAGAAGGCTTCCCTTCCAATGTTGTTGCCCCCATCGAGAATCGTCAGGTTGGTAAGTCCATTGGAGAAAGCAAACGCATAGATCCCGATGTTGGAAACGCTGCCGGGAATCGTGACGGTGATCAGGGAGTGTTTGCTTTGAAACGCTCTATCCCCGATCGTCCGCACCGGCAGCCCTTCGATCTCCGCGGGAATCGTCACTGCCCCACCCGCGCCGGTGTAGCCGGTGATGGTGATGGCGGCGCCGTCGCTGGAGTAGGTGAAATCGCCGAACGATTGCGCGGCGAGCGGGGAGAGCAGGGCGACCCACGCCAGCACCATCCAAAGCGCCAACCAGCGCCTTCCGCCCGGGCGCGAACCGGGGCGGCCTTTCGTAGCGGGGGCGTCCCGCCCACCGCCGCGCGTGTCTCGGGACGTTCCTTTCGCACCGCGCGTGCTGTTTAGTCCGGCGTCTTCTCCGCTCGACGGGCCGGCGGGACATCCGCTCCTCCTTGCGGTCACCAGGCCATCGATCACTGGGGGGGACGGCTCGCTCCCGCGTGCGGCGGTGACGTGCATGACGAAAGATGGCGTGGGGCAGAGGAAGGGAGTGGACGTGTTCATGGAATGAAGGAGCCGAAGATGATGAGACGATGAGTGAATAAACCGGTGGAATAATGGACAAGGAGGCATGGAAAAAGCAACCGGAAGCTTCCGGTGACGAGGGCCTCCCTCCTCTTCGGGAGAGCGATCCCGCGGAGGGAAGGCGCTGACTCTCTCAAAGCGCAAGACAGGGGAATGGCGATGGCTCATGGCAGGTCGGCGGTTCGGGATTGGGGTGGTGGCTTATCCGGCAGACGGCGTGGAGCGCCGGACTTGCGGAAATAATGGGTGATGACGTGAGGAAGGCCGCCCTCCGATCCCAGCTTGTCGTGGCGCGGACGCGTTTTATGATCCCGCTTCCCGCGGGTGATCTCGTGCCGCGCGGGGCTCCCTTTCCTGATCGAATGACCGACATGACGACCACCGGCGGCTGGGCCGATCTTTCCTCGCGCGCGAAATTCAGCCTGCGCGGGCCCGACCGCACGCGCTATTTGAATGGCCAGGTGACCAACAATGTCGCGCGCCTGCGGCCGGGCGGGACGTGCCAGGCCTTGGTCTGCACCCACAAGGGCAAGCTCGAAGGCGAGCTTTTCATCCGCGCGGAGGAAGACCGTTTCTTGATGGATGCGCCGGAGGAGTTGCGGGAGTCGTTGTTCGCGCGGTTGGGGAAATACCTCATCGCGGATGATTGCGAGCTGGAGGATGTGACGGACGCGTTCCGGCTATGGCATGAATTCCCCGTGCCGCTCGCGGAGGATGCTCCCGAGGCCGGACGCGTGCATCGTTTCGGCCCTCCCGGCCGGGATGTCTGGCAGCCGGTGGGCGCGCCGCCGGTGGCGCCCGCGCCGGGGTTCCTGAGTGCGGACGAGCTGGAGCGGCTGCGGGTCGAGCATGGCGTGCCCCGCTGGGGCGCGGACTTGACGCCCGACGTGTTCCCGCAGGAAGCGCGGCTGGAAGACCGGGCGGTGGATTTTCACAAAGGCTGCTATGTCGGGCAAGAAATCGTCAGCCGCCTCCGCAGCGTGGGGCATGTCAACCGGTTGCTGGTGGCGCTGGAGGCTGGATCAGAGGTCGGCGCTGAGGCGCTGGCGGGGGGAAAGCTCTTCACGGCCGAGGGGGACAAGGAAGCCGGCCGGCTGACCAGCGTGGTGTGGTCGCCGGAGCGGGGGCGGTGGCTCGCGCTCGGGTATGTGAAACGCGCGCTGCTGGTGCCGGACGCCGTGTTTTTGTCAGCGGAGGCGGAGGGCGGGCCGCGCGCGCGATGGCGGTTGCGGGAGGGGAGCGCCGGGGCATGAAAGGACCCAAAGGCCGCAAGAACGGCCCCGCGGCCACGGCGCGCTTGCACAAACCGCTTTCCCGTGGCCGGATTCTGGAACACGGTGCGCTTCCCTTTGCGGACGATTTACTCATTCCATGATCCGGTCTCGTTTGGCTTGTTTGTTGTTGGCGGTGTCGTTGCTGGCGCCGGCCTTCCTCGCGCGCGCCCAGGACGCCCCCGCCGTGCCGGCGCCGCCGGCCATTCCCGAGCCGGCGGTGGAAGTGCCCCCGCCCCCCACGGAGCCGCCGGAGATGCTGGCCGACCCGACCGTCCCCGTGCCGGCGCCGCCGGAAATCCCGCCGCCACCGCCTTCGACCCCGGAAACGGAGAGCGCGCCTTCGACGCCGCTCGTGCCTCAGCCGGCGGCGCCGCCGGCGTTGCCGGAGCGCTTCCAACCCAAGGCCCAAAAGAAAAAGTCCAGCGCGCCGCCGGTTTATGACGCGCAGGCGGTGCAGTTCACCATCCGCTATCAGGACGAGAATGACGATTTCCTGGTCAAACTGCGGCCCGATCTCGCGCCGCTGACGGTGGAGAATTTCAAACGCCAGGTCGAAAGCGGCTTCTACAACGGGCTGGCCGTCCACCGGGTGGTGCAAAACTACCTCTTGCAGACGGGGGATCCGCTGACGCGTGACGACGCGCAAAAAGAGGCGTGGGGCACCACGGACAGCGGCCCGCGCCTTCCCGGCGAGTTCAAGGGCGGGCACGACCGCTACGTGCTCGGCATGGCCCGCAAGCCGGGGGAGGCCGAGTCCAGCGGCAGCCAGTTTTACATCACCTTGCGCGACGCGCCGCATCTGGATGGCGCGTATGCCGTCTTCGGCGAAGTGACCGAGGGCCGCGAGGTGCTCAACCGCCTCAACGGCGTGGTGGTGGATAGCAACGACGCGCCGCTGCGCCGCATCGAGGTCGTCGAGGCCAGGCTCGTGCCCGCGACCACCGTGCTGAAACCCGGCGCCCAGGTGCTGGGGGGACGCCGCATGACCAAGCCCGCGTCGCAGAAAAGCGGGTTCACCCGTTTCATCGAACGCATCTGGTAAGCCATGGGGGAGACTTTTCACCGGCCATCGGAGGCAACGCCCGTCGGGGAGCGCGTGACCGTGCGCGTGCCCGGCAGCACGTCCAATCTCGGACCGGGGTTCGATTGCCTCGGCCTCGCGCTCGCCTTGCACAATCACGTCACGGTGAGCCGCGCCGCCGCGGAGCCGCGCCTGCCGCATCCGATGGTGGATGGCGTCGCCGCGCGCTTCTTCGCCGCCAGCGGGCGGGAGCCGTTCCCGTTCACCTGGGCCATCGGCGGCGAGGTGCCCATCTCGCGTGGCCTCGGCTCCAGCGTCACGCTGCGTCACGGCATCCTGCACGGCCTCAATGCGCTCGCCGGCGAGCCATTGGCGTTGGAGGATCTTTTCCGGATCTGCGCCGAAGAGGAGCACCATCCCGACAACGCCGGCCCCGCGGCCTTCGGCGGCTTTTTTTGCGGCCAACCCGGCGGCGGCTGGCTGACCGCGCCGGTCGATCCCGCCCTGCGCTTCGTCCTGCTGGTGCCGGAACTCGAAGTCCTCACCGACGCCGCGCGCCAGGTGCTGCCCCTGATGCTGCCGCTGCGCGAAGTCGTGGCCAACACCGGCAACGCCGCCCTGCTGGCCGCGGCCATGGTGAGCGGCCGCTATGAGAAGCTGCGCGGCTGCTTTCACGATCACCTCCACCAGCCGGCGCGCGCGCCGCTGATCCCCGGCCTCTTCGCGGTCATCCGCGCGGCCACGGAAGCCGGCGCGCTCGGTGGTTTTCTCAGCGGTTCCGGCTCCACCATCTGCGCCGTCAGTTGGCACGCGGATGAAACCGCCATCGCCGCCGCCATGCTCGCCGCCTGGCCCGGCCCCGCCCCCGCCCGCACCCTCGTCGTCAGTGCCGACAACGAAGGCGCGCGCCTCGTGCCGTGAGCCGCTTCCGCCACCTTTTTCACTGGCAGGCGCGCGAACCCTTCACATAATGGCTCCATGATCAAACTCGGCTTGTTGTTCGCGCTCATGTTCCTCGTCCTCGGCGCCATCGCTTTCGCCTACCTGCTCAAGGGGAAGGCGTGAG
>CAZQUC010000328.1:1461-5115 GCA_964596095.1 uncultured Enterobacteriaceae bacterium | reverse complement strand
CTAGGCCACCTGGGGATCCGCAAACTGAGCGGCCGGCATTTCTACACTTCGGCGCTCAACACGGCGGATTACCAACCGACCCGCGTGCTGGAAAGCGTGGTGGATTTGACCAAGGAGATCAAAACCGGCCGCGCCTCGGACCGGCTCGACAGCCCAGTGCTCGTCAACAGCCGCCAGGCCCGCCTCAACGGCCGCCATCTCTCGGATCTGCGCGTCCCCGCCTGCGCCCCGCGATGACGAAATAAACGGCCGCGCGTTCCTCCCGGGTGGTTTGTGTCGCGCTTCGGCCCGGAGCCGCCGGAGCGGGCGGTGGCGGGTGAAATTCCCGAGCAACTTTCCCCGAAGCGCGGGGTTGCAGGACAGGTGCCGTCCCTTCCCGTCATCCGGCTCCGATGATCGGAGCGCGTCGTTTCCCACCATATCAAACCAATCCACCGAACCATGAAACCGACCCTGCTCTTGAGCGCCTTCGCGTTCCTCGCTCTGCCCGTCGCCCTGTCCGCCGAGGATGCCAAGCCCGAAACCGCGTCCACCGAGGCCGCCTCGCCCGCCGCCGACCTCAAAGCCGCCGTGGCCAAACTGGCCGACGCCTCCGGCTATACGTGGAAAACCACCACCGTCCTGCCGGAATCCGGTCAAGGCCAGGGTGGCCGCGGCCGCTGGCGTCCGGGCCCCTCCGAAGGGAAAATCACCAAGGAAGGCTTCGCCGTGCTCAAACAAACCTTCGGCGACAACACCAGTGAATCAGTCATCAAGGGCGAAAAATATGCCGTCAAAACGCCGGACGGCTGGAAAACCGGGGAAGAACTGCGCGAGCAACGCCGCGCGGGCGGCGACGGTGAAGGCCGGCGCGGCCGCGGTCCCGGTGGTGGGTTCGGCTCCATCGCCCGCAATTTCAAAGCCCCCGCCGCGCAGGCCGGGGATCTCGTGGGCCAGGTTAAGGAGTTGAAGAAAGACGGTGACACCTTCAAAGGGGCGCTCACCTCCGAAGCCGCCAAGTCCCTGTTGAGCTTCGGTGGCGGCCAGCGTCGCGACGGTGGCGGCGGCGAAGGCCCACAGATCGACGACCCGCGCGGCTCGGTCACCTTCTGGCTCAAGGACGGCGCGCTCGCGAAATACGAACTGAAGCTCGCCGGCTCCATCACCTTCCGCGACAACACCCGCGACGTGGACCGCACCACCACCACCGAAATCACCGAAGTGGGATCGACCACCGTCGAGATCGCCGACGACGTGAAGAAAAAACTCGAATAACTCCGCCACCTCCTCCGTCCGAAGCGGTGGCCGATGCTCCGTCGCCGCTTCGGCTCCCCTCCCCTGCTTTCTCGTTTCACCGTCCGTTTTCCATACCATCACCGCCATGAAAAAAGTCCTCTTGTTCAATCTGCTGTGGCTGGCCGTCGCCACCGGAACATTTTATGCCGGAGCCAAATGGAAGGCGGCGAATGCCTCCGACGCCGGCGCCCCGGGCTCCGTTTTCTCGCCGCAGGCGCCTCCTTCGCTCAGCACCGGAAGCGGCGAACGCAAAGCGCCCCTTGTTTCACGCGACGACAGCGTGGTCGAGTTTCTCAGCCGCTTCGGCCTGGATGGCTCCACGCCCCTTTCTCCGGAACGGATGAAAGAAGCCATCACCGAAGCCCTGCGTGAAACCGATCCGGTGAAAAGCCAGATGCTCTTCGCACGCCTCATGGAGGAATTGACCCCCGAAAACGCCCCCGTCGTGCTCGCCCAATTGCGCGAAAACGTCGGCGGCTTCGACGGCATGCGCTACATGGGCCTGCTGGCCTATGCCTGGGGCGCGAAAGATCCCGAAGCCGCGATGCAGGCGCTCTCCGGAGACGGCGAGCGCGGCCCTGGCGGACGCTGGAATCAAAACGCCGTGCTCTCCGGCTGGGCCAGCTCCGACCCCGAAAAAGCTTCCGCTTGGCTGGCCGCTTACGAAGGCGAAGACAAAGACCGGCTCACCCAATCGCTGGTCAGCGGACTCGCCAAATCGGACCTAGACGCCGCCTTCAAATACGCGGGCACCATTCAGGATGCCGGCGAACGCGCGCGGTCGGTGGAAACCGTGGCCCAGGAAATCATTCGCGTGAAAGGCATCGAGGAAGCCGGCCGCTGGCTCTCCTCGCTCATCTCCACCTCCGGCGATGCCCAGACACTGCGCGGCGCGCTTGATGCCGTCACCAACCAGATGCTGCGCAGCGATCCCGCCAAGGCCGCGGAGTTGATCAAACAATACTCCAACCAGCCGTGGGCGGCCGACGCCGCCGCGCGCGTCGCGAGCAACCTCAGCCGCGAGAGCGTGGAAAGCGGCCTCGCCTTCCTGGCCACCTTGGGACCGGAAGCCTCGGCGCAAGGGTATCGCCAAGTCATCAACCGCTGGATGGACCAAAACGACGGCCAAGGGTCGCTGGCCGCCAGCCAATACGTCAATCAAATGGCGCCCGGCGCGGCCAAAGACTCCGCCGCCCGTGCCATCGTGGACAGCATCTCCCGCGAAGATCCCGCCAGCGCCATCGCTTGGGCCGGCGCCATCCAGAATCCCACGACCCGCAACGAAGCGTTGCTTCGCGCCGCCTTCAGCTACCAACGGCAGGATCCCGCCGGTTTCAGCGCCTGGCTCCCCACCAGCGGCCTCAGCGCCGAAGCCGTCCAGCAATTGAGTTCCCCCCGTGGTGGCGGTGGCGGAGAATGGCGGGGCCGCGGTGATGGGGGAGGAGGCGGCCGTCGCGGCGAATGGCGCGGTGGCGGTGGCGGCCCCCGCGGTGGCCGCGGTCCGGGTGGTGGACGCTGAAGCGCGCGGGCACGGCTCCCAGTTGATCCTCAAATATTCGCACCCAGGAAGGTGTGGATGCCGCACTCGGTCTTGTCGAAGCCCTCCCACCGGCCGGCCCGCTCGTTCCCGGAAGCGCCGCTCAATTTCGTGCACGGCCAGCACCCGATGGAGCGGTAGCCCCGGTCGTGCAGGACATTATAGGGGATGCGGTGCTCGTGGAGGTGCTGCCAGACCGCGTCCCGGCTCCATGAGGCCATGGGGTTGAGCTTGAAGATGTGCAACCCGCGCAACGCGTCGAATTCATACAATTCGATGATCTGGGTTTTTTGGCGCGTGTCGGACTGGTTCCGCCGCACCCCGGTGATCCAGACATCGAGCGTGGAGAGCCGTTTTTGCAACGGCAGCACCTTGCGCATCGTGCAGCAGGTGTCGGGATTGGTTTTCCACAGATCCCGCCCATACGTCGCATGCTGCTCCTCCACCGTTTGCTCCGGATGCAGGCTCTCGATGGTGATGCCGAAGTGCTCTTCCAGCCGCGCTTTCAATTCATAGGTCTCCGGAAACAACAGCCCGGTATCCACGGTGAAAATGGGAAAATCCAGCCCCAGCCGGACCGCGTGATCGATGATGACCAATCCCGACCCTTGGAAGCTGGTGCCGATGGCCGCCTTTTTGCCGAACGTCTCCCACGTCCACTCCAGAACTTTTTCCAGCGGTTCGTGCTCGAACCGCGCGGCTTGGGCGTGCACGTCGATGTCAGGATGTTCTTCGAGAAGAAAGGGCATGAAATTCCTAAAAGTCTATAGGGATAATAGAGAATACCGGAGACTCACGCCCTCCGCAAGGGAAATTACGCGCTCCCTCGCCCGGCGCGAGCC
>CAZQUC010000328.1:0-1361 GCA_964596095.1 uncultured Enterobacteriaceae bacterium | reverse complement strand
CGCATCATATGCAAGCGTCCGCCGGAGGACCGTCGAGGCCAAGGTCACCAGAAGGTGCGGGAAGTGCTCAGGCGGCACGGCGCGTGGGGTGTGGCTCTGCGGCGGCCCTGTCTTGAATGTGGCGAAGGCGGCCGGAGTCAGTTCGGCGACCGGTCTGCCGGTTTCGGGCAACTGGCGGCCTGGGCTTTGAATTCGGCGGTATAGCGCCAGCGCGGCTTCAGATTCGTGAAGGTGGTGGCGACTCGGAAAGCCAGCTCACCTCAGAAAGCCGCGTGCTTTGTTGAAAGCGCTTTCCGCACGCTCCGCCGCGCTCCCCGCCGCGAGAGGCAAGCCTCTCTCCCCCCCAAAGCGGAGGCAAGCCGTCCGCACTCCCAAAACGGGTTGTGTTAAAAATTCAGCGCCACGTGGTTATCGCCCGCCATCGCCGATCATCCACGCAATCTGAAAAACTCCTCCGCCGTCCGCGTGGTGACGGACGCGAGTTCTTCCAGCGAGTCGCCGCGGCGCGCGGCGAGGCATTCCGCGGTGGCGCGGGTCATCGCGGGCTCGCAACGCTGGCCGCGATGGGGTTGTGGCGCGAGATAGGGCGCGTCGGTTTCCAGCATGAAGGCGCCCGCCGTGGCGGCGGTGGCGCAGGCGGCGACCTCGGGCGCGTTCTTGTAGGTCGCGATGCCGGTGAAGGAAATCCGGTGGCCGGCGGCGATCAGGGGCGCGGCGTCTTCCCACGCGCCGAGATAACAATGAAACTGCGCGCGCACGCCGGGACCTCCCTCGCGCACCAACGCGACCACGTCGGCCCAGCACCCGTCACCGCGATGATGAACCACCACCGGCAAGTCCAGCGCGACGGCCAACTCGATCTGCTGGCGGAAGAAATCGGCCTGGCGCGCTTTGTAGGTTTCCCACGTATGCCCGGCGGGCGGCGCGTGGAAGTAATCCAGCCCCGTTTCGCCGATGGCGACGACCTTCGGGTGCGCGGCGCGCTCACGCACAATGTCCAACCAGCGGGGATCTTCAGTGGCTGTCACATCGCAGGGGTGGATGCCGACGGCGGCGAAGACGCCTTCGTGACGCTCCGCCAGCTCCAGCGCGCGCGGCGCATCCTCCAGCGTGGTGGCAGGAATGATGAGACGCGTCACGCCGGCGTCCGCCGCGCGGGCGATCACGTCCGCGGCGTCGGACTGGAACCGGGGACTGGCCAGATGGCAATGGGTGTCGATCAACATGGATGAGAAAAGGAAACCACGGAGGACCACGAATAACACGATTTTTTGAGAATCATTGTGGGTAAAAGGATTAAAGAAAAGGTAGAGGAATTGGTCTTTTCTTTCCTCATTCGTGTCAATTCGTGAAATTCGTGG
>CAZQUC010000327.1:0-5118 GCA_964596095.1 uncultured Enterobacteriaceae bacterium | reverse complement strand
CCCGCCACGAGTCCGCGGCCCGCAATTCCTTTTGCGCATTTCCTGCTCGACGGTGTTTATCGTGCGGGCACACTGCGTGGACCCCGCGCGGGGTGCTGTGATGAAATGTCCCTACTGCCAGGCTCCGGCTCAGGAAAACACGCCGCATTGCGCGGAGTGCGGTTTCGCGCTGGAGCGGTTGGGCGGTCGCTTCGGGCTGCTGCCGCCGCATCAACGGGGGCTCACCGATGCGGCGGGGGTGTTGGCGGAGACGGACGCGAAACGGCTACGCGCCGCCTTCACGGCTTTCTCCGGGCGGTTTCCGCAACTCGCGTTTTCCCTCATCACGGTCGCGTTGCCGGCGGAGTATCCCATCCACGTTCACGCGTTCCGGCTGTTGAACCAAAGTGGGATGTGCGCGCCTCTCGAATGCGGCGGGCACAATCGCGATCTGGTGTTGGTTCTCGACGCCGCCCGCGGCCAGGCGGCGCTCATCATCGGTTACGGGCTCGAGCCGTTTGTCAGCTCGCAGGTGCTTCAGGAGATCCTCGACTCCGGCGCGCCGCATTTCGCGTCCGCCGCCTGGGCGCCGGGCGTGGAGGCGGTCCTGGAGGAAACCGAGCGGCGGCTCGCCCTCATCGTCAAGGCGCTCGGCTCCACCTACGGCCTGACGCCTGCGGAGTTGCGGCTGCCGGCCGAGCCGGTGGCGCTCGGTGAAGTGGTGGCGCCGTATTGATCGGCGGGCGCGCTCACACCGAGGTGAGGTGGCGGCGCAGGGAGAAGTAAAGCGCGACCAGGGTGAGGAAGCAGAGGGTGAGGAGGATGGTGAAGTTCAGCCACAGCGTGGGCGGATGCGCGAGGAATTGGCGCAGCGGCGTCGGCCGGGCAGGGCCGGAGGCCGGCTCGTTCGGCTCCGCTCCCGGCGCAGGTGGCGGCTCTTCTTTGGGCAGGAGAAACGGGAAGGTTTTGCGGAGGCCGAAGAAGACGTTGGGCTCGATGTCGTAGCCGTCGTGCAGGCGCTCGATCTCCGCCTTGTTGAACAAATCCCAGACCTTCTGGTTGGAATACAACTGGCCGGCCGAGACGCTGTCCTCGCGCGACTTGTGCGCGAATTCGTCGGAGTCCGCGTCGAACGAATTGGTGCGGATGGCGTCCATGATGTGGCCGAGCTTGCGGTCGAGCGCGCGCGGGCTGCGTTCTTCGAGGCCGGAGACGAGGGCCAGCGCCTGTTTGGCGTCGCGGAGTTGCTCGGCGAGTTCGGGCGGATCCTGGGCGGGCGGCGGCGGCAGGGCGCGCACGATGGTGTCGATGCGGCGCTGCAAATCCTCCTGCGCCCCCGCGAGGGGATTGCGCGTGGCCTGGGCGATGATGACGGACTCGTAGGTCCAGCGCAGCGGCATGAATTCGCAGAAGAACGGCACTTCGAGCTTGTTGGGCGGCTCCACGGGCTGGCCGTCCGCGCCGCGCAGCCACCGGCGGAGGTTATAGACCAGGTCGAGATTGCGGTTCATCTCCTCGTATTTGATGAGCGCGCCGCCGAGGATGATCTGCGGGATGAGGATGAGCGGGATGAGGTTGATGGCCGTCTTGCTGGTGCGGACGAAGCTGGAGACGAACAACCCGAGCACGACGCCGGTCAGCGAGCTGAGGAACATCCACAGCAGGTGGTCCCAGAACATGCTGCGGATCTCCAGGATGGTGTTGCCGATGAGGAGGTAGATGACACACTGCGCGGCGGCGAAGAAGGAGAGCGAAAAAGTCTTGGCGGCGATGAAATACGAGCACCGGATGTTATGGTTCCGTTCCCGTTGCAGGAGAACCTGGTCCCGCACGATGTCATCCGCGCTGTTGGTGAGGCCGAGAAACATGCCGACCACCAGGGTCATGAAAAGATAGGTGGGGATGTGGAAGGCGGTGGCGAAGGTGTATTCGCCCTCCTCGCTGTAGCGCAGCACGAAGGAGATGAGCAGGCCGAGCAGCGGCGCCTCCAGCAGGGTGGCGGCGAGGTTGGTGCGGTGCCGGAGCTTGGAGACGAAGGTGCGGCGCAGCACGGCGGCGAATTGCACGAACTCCTCGCGCACGCGGCGCTTCGCCGGCGCGGGCAGGCGGGAGGCGGAGCCGTCGAGGGTGGAGCGTTCCGCCGCCGCGTGGTCGAACCCGCGGGTTTGCTCAAGGATGCGGCGCGCTTGGAAGCGGTCGCGCCAGTAACCGGGGCTGAACCGCCGCGCGGGCGCGAGCCGGCCTTTTTCATCCTCGGCATAGATTTCATCGCCGCCCGCGTCGCGGAGCGGGGTTTCCATCACGTCGAAGATGAGTTCCGGCGGCGGGGGCTCGTCCGGGTTCAGGGGCAGCTCGACGGGCACGTTTTCCTCCAGCGCGGCGTCGCGGAAGTAGCGCAGCATTTCATCGGGCGTGCCGTAAAAGGCCATGCGTCCGCCGCGGTCGAGCAGCAGGGCCTTGTGAAACATCGAGAACAACCGCGCGCTGGGCTGATGGATGCTGACGAAGACGATCTTGTTGTGGGCGAGGCCGCGGATGATTTCGAGGATGTGCTCGGAATCCTTGGAGGAGAGGCCGGAGGTCGGCTCGTCGAAGAGGAACACGTCGGAGAGGCCGATCATGTCAAGGCCGATGTTGAGGCGCTTGCGCTCGCCGCCGGAGAGGCGTTTTTCCTCGGGCGTGCCGGAGCGGCGGGCGCGGGCGGCGTCGAGCCCGAGTTCGGAGAGCTTGGCATCGACGCGCTTGCGGCGGTCCTCGCCGCTGAGGTGCGGGCTGCGCACGGCGGCCGCGGCGTCGAGGTTCTCCCGCACGGTGAGGAAGGGATCGAAGGCATCCTCGTGCGGGCAGAAGGAAATGTAGGGGCGCAGGGTGTGGAGGTTTTCGTAGAGCGACAGGCCGTTGAGCAGGACGCGCCCGTCGCGCGGCCGCTGGTGGCCGGCGAGCACGCGCAGGAAGGTGCTCTTGCCACATCCGCTCGGGCCCATCACGCAGATCATTTCGCCGCGGCGCGCGGTGAGGTTGATGCCGTCGAGCGCGGTGTCGCGGCCGTTGAAACTGTGGGTGACGTCGCTCAGCTCCAGCCGGTTGATGAGGTTGCGCTCTTCCTCGATGATGCGGTCTCCGAAGTGGCAGCGCAGGCAGATGCCTTCGCCGAGATCGATGACCTCGCCGTCTTCGAGGAAGGCCTGGTCCCGCACGGGCTGGCCGCGCAGAATGACCGGCGTGCCGCTGCGCAGCACTTTGAGCGTGCCTTTCTTTTCCTCGTAATCGCAGTCGATCCGCAGGAGGATTTCCCCGCGGGCATTGGGCGAGAGCAGGATGTCGCCGGGGCGGAGGAGCGCGGGGTTGTTGGAGACGAGGTAATCCGACTTGCTGGGCGAGAGGTTGAAGCGCCCGCCCATTTCCCGCGCGCGTCGGCGCAACTCGGAGAGCGTGATCTCGGTGTCGTTGGGAAAGGTGATCTTGTCCGCCAGGCCCGCCTTGAGCCGCTCGCCGACGCGGAGATGGACGCCCTTGACGCGCGCGGCCGTGCGTTGCAGGGCGGTCACCTCCACGCCGAGGCCGAACTTGATCTGAAAGACGCTCTCCGCCGACCGGGTGCGCCCGACATAGGGCTGCTCGTCCTCGTCCATGGCGAGGAAAAGCTGCGTGGAGGACACGTCTTTCTTGGCGTTGAGGTAGGCGTTGAGATCCTGGTAATCGAAGACGTGCTCGTCCAGCACCACACGCTGGCCCTGGTAGAGGCGGGTGAATTCCCCCTCGCGCAACTGGCGGCCGCGCGCCAGCACCGTGCGGGCGCCGGTGTTTTTCACGAGCACGAGCGTGCGCAGGCGGAAGACGGCGATGGACTGGCCTTGGGGCAGATCTTCCAGCGCCAGGTCCGCCGGCGGCGCGGGGCCGATGTGCAGCGAATCCAGCGGTTGCACGGCGGCGGAATCTCCCGGCGGATCGTCGGTTTCGGTCTGGCCCGCGTTGAGCTGGTAAACCAGCCCCACGGCCTCGGCCGCCACGCCCAGACCGGTCATGAACAGATAAAATTGGCGCAACAACTGCGCCGGCATCCGCGCCCGGGCGATGAGCACGTAGAGCTGCATCCCGAGGAGGATTTTTTCCTCGGCGTTGAGCAGGCGCGAGAGCTGTGCGGCGATGCTGGCGAGATTCTGCGACTCGTTGAGCGCGCTCTGGTAATCGCTCTGGAGTTTGCTGGAGAAAACCGTCGGCAGGTCGTTGCGCAGGAAGCTGAGGCTGGAGTCGATATCCGCCTCCACCACCTCGCCGTCGATCTTGCTGAAGCCGGCCAGGGTCTGGATGAGCAAAGGCAGAATGGCCCGCTCGTCGCGCCGCTCGCGCCACCAGCGGTTGAGCAGCCGCCGCCGGCCGGATGCCGCCGTCACATCGCGCAACCGCCGCGGCCGGGCGGGGCCGACCGGGGGCTGGGGTTCGACGATCGTTTCATCCATTGCAGGCCGGGCGGGGACGCATGGCCGAGCCTTAAGGCCGGATCGGTGCGCGGGCAAGACAGGTCTTTTTTGTTTGTTGAAGTAAATATTTTGGTGTTATTGAGCAAATCGTTGGCGCGCGCACGGCGCATTCGTCCTCACCTCGCAAACGCGCGACCTGTCGCTCATTGCCATCGGTGAAACCGATCGTTTTGAATGGATAATTCATGAATCCCGGCCGTTCATCTTTGCCTCGACGAATTTCCAATTGGCGGATTATGATACGCTTAAAGTGACGGTGAATGCGCCCGCGGGCAGCGCCTGGTATGTCAATCGGCTTCCTGAACTTATAATCCCTGAAATCGCGTTTTCTTCCTATTTTGACCATGGATTGTCGTCTCCGTATGGCACGGTCACTGGCTTCGAGTGGGAGTTTGAGGGCCCATTAGCCACGCCAGTGCCCGAGCCGGCCACTCTGGGGCTGAGCCTGGCGCTGGCGGGACTGGTGATGACGCGTCGGCGTCGGTAGGAGGTTGCCTCCGCAGACGTGTCATCTGGAGTGCGGAGGCTCGCCTCCGCTTTGTGGGGGAGGGGCTTGCCCCTCGGGGCGGAGAGGTCGTGCCGCCCTCACCGGCGGGCACCCCAGGAGTTCTCTCACGCTCCCTCCGCTTCCGACTCACCGGCAAGCCGGTGAGCGCAG
>CAZQUC010000326.1:0-5122 GCA_964596095.1 uncultured Enterobacteriaceae bacterium | reverse complement strand
TCACCGGCAAGCCGGTGAGCGCAGAGCGGAGGCCAGCCTCCGCACTCCAGAGGCGCCGACCCACGGCGAGGTGTCAACCTCCCTCCGGGAGCGAGCCCCTGATTCCCCTTGCCTCACTGAAGAATAACTCAACAGGTTCTCAGCGACGCGAAGTTTCCTTCCCCAAAACCTCTTCTCATGAACGCTCCGTCGTCGAGGCCGCTAAGCGGGATGGAAACACCGCCGCCTCTTGGCCTCCACGGCCGATCATGTCTCTCACTCGGTGGAGCGACGCAAACGCTCGAGCCACGCCTCGCGGCGAGCGGGGTCTTTTTCCGACTGAAGAGCCTCCTTCAGCGTGGCGACGACCGCTTCGCGTCGCGCGCCCGCGGGCAGGTTCGCCGCCCAGTCCACGGCAGCCTCGGCCTCTCTGGTGAAATAGCGTTTAACCAACGTGGCAATGGCGTTCTCCGAGACGGGAAAGTCCGGGTTCGCGGTGAGGAACCTCGCGGCGGCGTCGCTCTGGTCGCGCGACCATTTTTCGAACGCGTGACGCCGAGCCGGCTCCCGAAGCTTTTCCGGTAGAGATGAAGCCCAAGTGAAGGCCTGCTTCGGGTTCCAGCGGATCAGGAGGGAAAGGGCTCCATTCAGCAGGGGCGGAGGCAGTCGGTCCACATGCTCATGCGCAAACCTTTTGAAGCCCTCCTTGTCCGCAGCGACCCAGCGCCAGCCGGTGTGCTCCCAGCCGGCTTGATCCATCGCGTGCTTGCCTTGGGCGAGCGCCCAGGTCACAGCGGCGGAATGGTCTTGCTCCAGCCATTTTTGCATCAGCGCGTGGGTCGCCTTCATGCGGACGCGACCGGGCGGCAGGTCTTCGATCAAGGCGATCGCGACGGCCCGGTCTTTTTCCGCTTGGACGGAGACGATCTTGACCACTGCCCGGCTCAAGGCCAGCCCGCCGAGCCATTGCCGCGCCAAGGCCACCGCGGCGGCGGGATCGGTGGCGCCGAGACTCCGGACACAGTCGTGTTTCAATTCAGAACGGGTCGCGGCATCCGCTTCCTCGATCAGCCACTTTTGCGCCCAGGCCACGGTCTCCAGCCCCGGCGGCTCCATGCTAGAATAGCCTCGGGAGTAGAACACCGTGCTTCCGGGTGCGAGTGCCCTCGTCGCGAAATCCGCGACCACCGCTTGGCGGTCCTCTTCCGGGAGTTGCGCGGCCCAAGCGAAGCCCTTTTTCCAATCCTGGGCGATGAAGGCCTGTCCGTAGCCACGGAGGTATTTCGTCCGTGCGGGGCCAGGGGGCAGCGCAAGAAGGCGCACGAGGATCCCCTCGTCAGGCTCCCCCACCCAGATGTCATCACTCACCAGAGCGGCGAATTCATCGAGATGAGGCGTGAGCGTGGCGGCCACGCCGTCTTCGTCGCGAAGCCAATCGACCAACGCGGACCTGGCGATCTCATCAATTCGATTCGCGTGCGCGGAACGCAGTGCGTCCAAAGCGGCTTCGGGGTTTCTTTTCACCCAGCTATAAAACGTGGTCTGAATGAAATAACGTCTGCCTTCGGCCATCGCCCATTTCCACCAGGCTGGTGAATCGTGCTCGGCCCAGCGGTTCACCAACCGCATGGCTTCCCCTTCGGTCAGCGATTCGCTCCTGAGCAACGCCTCCATGTCGCCGGGTGGCGTGCGCTCGCTCAGACGAAAGAGAGCCAGCCGGCGCGCCAGACCACCGGGTTGCCGCAGCAGGTGCTCCCGCTGCTCCTGCACGGTGGTTTCTTGGGAAGCGCGCGCGCGCGCAGCAGCGTCGTCCGGCGCGGTGAAATGCCGGCGCGCCCAGCGTCCACCCTCCCAGCCCAACACCGCGAGCGCCAGGCAGAGCAGGCCACGTCTGAACCGGTGGATGGATGGAAATGACGGTTTCATGGGACGGTCAAGAATGTCCAAGGGCCAAGGACAAAGGTCCAAAGAATCTCCAACGGCCAATGCCCAATCGCCGCGGCTTCAATAGCCGCGGTTG
The DNA here is from genome assembly GCA_964596095.1 of uncultured Enterobacteriaceae bacterium. GTDB lineage: Bacteria > Verrucomicrobiota > Verrucomicrobiia > Verrucomicrobiales > V1-33 > CAJBME01. Next base: position 3,123 of record CAZQUC010000326.1, on the reverse strand, counting down.
TCCTTTGGGCCTTGGGGATCGGACCTTCGTTGGGCCTTTGACATTGGTCATTGGTCATTGGTGGGACGGTGGTTGTCGGCGGGAATGTCGGTGAGCTTTTGCTTTTCCGCGGGCGTGAGATCGGTGAGGGCGGACACGGCGGCTTGAGCGGCGGGGGCGTCGGCGTCGCGCCAGTGGCGCAAGACGTCCGCGCGCGCGTCGAAGCGCGTCGCCGGGTCGCCGATCTCCGCGGCCCAAGTCCAGGCGGACTCGGGATTCACCTCGCCCACCGCGCGGACGAACTGGCGCGTCGCGAGGTCTCGCTCCACCCCGCGCGGTTGGGCCGCCAGCCATTGCGAGGCGGCCCAATCGTCGTATTTCGTCCAGCCATGCATCGTGCCCATCAGGGCGGAGCGACGCAGTGCCGCGTCCGGCTGTGGCGTCAGCCAAGCCAGCGCGGCATGAGGATCGAGCGCGCCCCAGACCTGGAAGACCTGCTTCGCCGCTCCGTCGCGCGCCTCATCAGGCGGGGTCGCCACCAGCGCGTTTGCCAAGACCGCTGCTTCGAACTCCGGTTCATCGGATTGATCCTCCATCGCACGGTCGCGATCATGGAGCCGCACCTGTTCTCGGATCACCGCCGCTCGGTCCGCCGCTGGAATGGCGGACAATAGTTGCTCCAACTCATGGGCCACAGCCCGCCGATCGAGCCAGTGGCCGATCTCCTTGGAAATGATCTCGATCCAGAGATCGACCAATTCACCGAAGAGGTTCTGCCGCATCCCGGCCTCCTCCAGCCGATTGGCAAAGGCCACCGCGGCCTGCGGCTCGGTCCTGGCCCAAGCCCGCACGACTCCCCCCAACGCCTGGTCCCTGGCCTCGGTTGGCTCCATCCCTCGCAGCCACGCCGCGGTGTCCGCGCATTGGGAAACAGGCAGGCCTTTCCACATCTCCCGCAAGAAAGCACGGCGAATGGCATCGCCTTCGCTTTCTTGCGTGCGAATGAATTCGAAGGCTTGCCAGGGAGACAGGAGCCCGGCCCGCAAAGCCTCTTTCGTGGCTTCGACGGCGAAATGGGTATGCCGCGAGATCCTGCCCTCCCAGCCACCGTGAACACCATCATATCTCGCCATTTGCTCGACGATGGCGGCGACGATCCGGTCGCGGCCGAGGCCCGCGAAACGAACCGCCACGTTCCTCAGGCGGTTCCTTTCGTCAGTTCCCTCGTAAAAGGACCGCGGTTGAGCGGCCGGACTCACGTTGGCCGGCTTGATAGCCGCTTCGTCGAAGATCCGGAGGGCGACGGCGTGCTCCGGCTGGGCCAACAGCGGAAGAATGACGAGCAGGCTGGCGTCGCGCATGTCTTTTGGGATGGAATCCACCCATTCCCACACCGACGCCGGGTCGGTTTCCAGACGCACTCGTGCGAGCAAGCTGTAGAGCCTTTTGAACTCGAAGCGCACCTCTCCGTTATCGTCCTGCGGGGCGGCGGCGATTCCGGCGAGCCACGCCTCGAATTCTTGCGGAGAGCGGCGGGCGAGTTCCAGCAAGATGGCATAAGACTGATCCCTAAAAAGCCACGAAGGTGCGCGCGCCTTTTGCAGCCAGGCCCAGAACACGCGCGGGTTTTCACGCAGCAACTCCTGCCCAACCCTGCTCACCTGCATCCGATCAGCAGGCTTCGACACCACCGCCTCCCACGCGGCCTCCAGGTCGAGCAAAGCCCATTCTGCCAGCAGCAGGTCACATCCTCCCGAGTGCTGATCGAGATGTTCCGTCAAAAACGCCAACCCTCCCGACGGATCGACCTCCGCCCACCGCGCGCAGAGCAACTGGAGCACCATTTGCTTTTCCGGAGTGTCATCCAGCGCCAGCACCTCTTCCGCCAGTGCGGCCAGTTCGGCGGAAGTGGCGGCCCGGGAAAACTTGTCCGCCCAGTCCTGCCAAACATCGGACGAGGCCGCCGACCTCGGGGTCGGCAACCTCCGTGGAAGGCGGCGGGTCCGGCGGTTGTCGTTCGCTCGTCCCGGTGAGCCCACCGTGCCACCACCCCAGCCCGACGGTTAGCAAAGCGAGGAGAGAAGCCATAAAATAAAAGGGGTGTTTCATGACTCGACAGGGTTTCCATGCTTAGCCTATCACAAAAATCCCCACCATGACAATGCCGATTTGAGCGAGACAAGCGCAGCCCGGGCATCGCGTGAAGCCGTCATCAACGCATCGCAAGGAGGAGCCTCCCGTCTTGCGCCCCGCGCCGGACCGCGTAATCTCCGCGCTCTTTTCCCGATCCTGCCCGGAGACGTCCCCACCCCTCCATCCGCGCCGTCTTCTCGAATTTCCGATTTCATTCTTCACCTTTCATCCTTTCCATGAGTTCGTCCGCCAGTGCCGACACCTACAAGAACACCGTCCTCCTGCCGAAGACGGACTTCCCTATGCGCGCCGATTTGGTCAAGCGCGAGCCGCTGCGGTTGGCGCAGTGGGAGCAAACGAAGCTCTACGAGCGCATTCAGGCGCGGCGGCAGGCACAACAGGCCGCGCGCTACGTGCTGCACGACGGCCCGCCGTTTGCCAATGGCGATGTCCACATGGGCACGGCGCTCAACAAGGTGCTCAAGGATTTGGTGCTGAAATCGAAGACGATGGCGGGCTTCGAGACGCCCTACGTGCCCGGCTGGGATTGCCATGGGCTGCCCATCGAATTCAAGGTCGTAAAAGAAGCGGCGGGCCTCAGTCCGGTCGAGATTCGCACGCGCGCGGAGGCCTTCGCCCGCAAGTTCATCGACATCCAACGGAACAGCTTCCGCCGGCTCGGGGTGCTCGGCGATTGGGAGCATCCATATCTCACGCTCGATCGCGCTTACGAAGCCGACATCATCCGCGTCTTCGCCGCCGCCGTGGACAAGGGGCTGGTTTACCAAAGCAAAAAGCCCGTGCTCTGGAGCTACGGCGCGCAGACCGCGCTCGCCGAGGCCGAGGTGGAATATAAAGAGAAGATTTCGCCCGCGATCTATGTCGCCTTTCCCGCCGTGAGCGAGGATTTCAGCTACGTGATCTGGACGACCACGCCGTGGACCTTGCCCGCCAACCTCGGCATCGCCTTGCATCCGGATTTCGATTATATCGTCGGCGAGTTTTCCAAGA
>CAZQUC010000325.1:2819-5125 GCA_964596095.1 uncultured Enterobacteriaceae bacterium | reverse complement strand
TCGGTGACTTTGTAGGCCCCGTCATACTCGGCGACTTCCTCGCCGATGAGGAAGACGTTGGGATCGCGTTCGATCTCTTCGGCGAACGCTTCATTGAGAGCCTGGCGATAGGTGATGGTGCGCATGGAAAAACCGGCATCATAGCGAGCGCAACGGAATCTCAAGTGGCGCGGCGTTTTCCCGTCCCGACCCGCCGCAGTCGCCCGTGTCAGGCAAATTTTTACAGCAATCCGTGAAAAAGGAGCGACACTGGAGGCGCTGTTCCGACGTTGACTCTCATGAACGTCGGCATCCTCGCCGGGGTTTTCGTTTCTTCACCACCAACCCGTTTCCCGCCATGCATCCGAAAAGTGTGATCGTGTTTCTCGCCGGCCTGATCTCCGCGATCTGGCTGCTCAATCTGCCCATCATCGGCAATCTCGATGACATGATTCCGTTCATCGGGAATCTTGACGAGGCGGCCGCCGCGCTCGTGCTCATCAATTGCCTGGCGTATTTCGGGTTCGACCTGACGCGCTTCATCAAGCCGGTGTCGGAAGCGACCCGGAAGAAAGAGAAGCCCGCCATGCCGGTGGTGGACGTGACGTCGGAAACGGTGCGGCAGTGAGTTCCCGTCCGGCGGCTTCGCATTGTTCCGCGTTTTTTTGCTCATGGCCAGTCCCGCCCGCACCAGCCCGCGTTGGCCTTCCGCCAGCCCCTCGCCGTTGTATCGGTCCGGCGGCCAGCGGAATCTGGGATTGTGGGCCGCGGCAGGGGTGGCGACCTCGCTGGCGCTGCACTTGACGCTGTGGCGTTACGCGGGCGTGCTCGGGCTGCCGGATTATTACGGCCCGCCGACGGTCGCCCTGGAGGAGCGGCTGCCCGTCGATCTGCGCCGCGCCCGCATCAATGAGGAAGCCGCCACCACCCCACAGGCGCCTCCGCCGGATACGGCGCCGCTCGAACGCGAGATCCCCGAGCCGACCGCCGAGCCGGTGGACCTCACGCGATTCAAGGATCTCAAATTCGAGGAACTGAGAATGAGCCCCGCGGTGACGGTTCCGAGCAACATCCTGCAAAGCCGGCCGCTGTCCGCGGGAAATCCCGACACCTCGCTGCAAAGCCTGCTCACCGCCGTGCCCTCGCCCTCCGCGAGCAACGAAATACTCAGCCGGCAGATCTCGGAGACCACCGCCCGCCTCCCGCAAGATCCCGTGCTGTCACCGGATCAAGTGGTGCTGCCGCTGCGGGATGAGGCGCTCGCCGACGGCGACGCCCTCGGTGCCTCCATCGACGCCGCCACCCGCCAAGGCCAGCGCGGCGCCGGAGACGCCGACGGCATCGCCTCGCTGGACGATCTGCTCAACTACCAGGGGCCGGTGACCGAGGACCGCACGGCCATGATGCCGACCGATCTGCTCTTTGAATACAATTCCGCCGAACTCAAGGACACCGCGCGCCTCAGCCTGATGAAGCTCGGGTATCTCATCCAAAAGAATCCCGACGCCGACATCAGCCTCGAAGGCCATAGCGACACCTTCGGCGGCGACGACTACAACCAGCGCCTCAGCGAAGCCCGCGCCGAAGCCGTCAAGCACTGGCTCGTCGAGTCGCTGCGTCTCGACGGCTCGCGGTTGAGAACGCTCGGTTGGGGCAAACACCGCCTCCTCGTTCCCGGCGGCACCGTCGAGCAACAGGCCAAAAACCGCCGCGTGGAAATCGTCATTCGTCCTCGGCGGTAAGCTCGCGCGGGCCGCGCCCCGTCACGGCAACGGTTCGCTGGTGCCGGCGTAGAGCCATTGCACGACCTTGCCGTGGCGGATAAGGGCGACGGCGTCGGTGGGAAATTCGCCGAAAATCGTGCGTGCGGTGTAGGTGAGCGAACCGCACCAATACGGCTCGCCGTTGATCTCGCGATAGCTGACGTCCCGCCAGGCCGTGATGTCCTCGGGCGCGGGTTCGGCAGTTTTTTTCGCGCGGCGGCGTTCGGCGATGCTGGCGAGCATCACCGGCACCTTGCCATCCGGCTGCTGCGGCGGTCGGGGGCCGATGCGGGACAGCGCGGCGGCGGGCGGTTCGACCCCGGCGGCTTTCCCGGTCGCGCCGGCGGCCGGTCGCGCCGTTTCGCGCGGGAGGGCGAGTTCGGCACGCCGGCGTTCCTTGAAGGCCTCATACACGCCAGCCAGCACTTGTTTGAAGTCGGTATCGTCGATGCGGACTTTCGCGCGCATCGGGCCATCGAGCGAGGACGCGATGGTGAGCGCGTCGTCCTGGGCGGAAAGCGCATACACCTTGGCCCCGGCCTCATACAGGGCCGAGCCCTGGCC
>CAZQUC010000325.1:0-2719 GCA_964596095.1 uncultured Enterobacteriaceae bacterium | reverse complement strand
CGCGACGGATTCTTCCAGCCCGCCGGTCAGTTCGCGGGCCTTGTGTTCGATCTCCGGATAATACTTCCATACCGCGTAACCCGCCGCGGCCAGGACGATGAGCCAAATGAAGCGCTTCATGCAGAAGGCCACGATTACCGACAAACCGCGGGTGGATCAACCGGTGGTTGCGCGCCGGCGGACGCGAGCCGGGACCGGTGCTTTCCCGAGGCGGCTTTATCCGTTCTTGGAGAGTCTTTCGTGCTCACGGCTTTGCCGACACTGTTCGCTTCGCGGTTTCTTCTCTCGGCCGATATTTTTTCCGGCGGTGCGTGCGAATGCCGCAAGAAACCCCTTGCGCCGTCCAATGTTTGTGTCATGTATCCTTCCCCCAATTCACGGCGCGGGATAGAGCAGCCCGGTAGCTCGTCAGGCTCATAACCTGGAGGTCGCAGGTTCAAATCCTGCTCCCGCAACCAATTTCCCCGGTCATTTCCCTTCGCGGAAAACCGGTCGCGCCGCCGGAGGGTTCGCCAAAACCCGCCGGCCTGTCTTCAAGGTAATCCGCGATGACCCGTTCGCTTCTCATCACACTGGGCCTCACCCTGCTGCTGGTGGGGTTGTTCTGGCCGGTCTTGAGCAAACTGCCGCTTTTTCGGCTGCCGGGAGACCTCGTCATCTCGCGGCCGCATATGAAAATTTACTTTCCGATCACGTCCATGATCCTCCTCAGCGTGGCGCTCACGCTGCTCTGGCGGCTCTTCCGCTGAGCCGGCCTTTACCCCTGTTTCCCCGCCGCCAGCTTCGCGCGCAAGGCGGCGAAGTGGGCTTTGGCGTCCTGCACGGTGACGGGAGCTTTGGCGATGGCTTCGTAGCTGGTTTTCTGCACGGGCGGCTCGGGCAGCTCCTTCAAAAACCGGCTCGGCGTCACGCCCACGGGATGGCCGTAGCGGATGCGCGTGGCGCACCACGTCATGGTGAGCTTTTCCATCGCGCGGGTGATGCCCACGTAGAGCAGCCGGCGTTCCTCATCGAGCGTATTTTCCTCCAGGCTGCGCTTGTGCGGCAGCACGCCGTCCTCCAAGCCAACAAGATAAACGTGGGGAAACTCCAGCCCCTTCGAGGCGTGCAGCGTGATGAGCCAGACGCCGGGCTTTTTGGCCGCTTCCTCTTTTTCATCCCCGCGCTTGAAGTCATCGTCGAGGGCGACGCTGTCGAGGAAGTCGCGCAGTCCTTTGGCTGCGTGGCGGGTGTGATGGTGGTGAATCGATTGAAGGAATTCCTGGACGTTGGACTCGCGGTTGAGAGCCTCCTCGGGCGTGGCGCAAGTGCGTTTCAGATAATCGAGGAAGCCCGTGTCCTTGACGAGCCCTTCGGCCAGCGTCGCGTAGTTGGCGCTGGGGCGGGAGAACGTCTCATGCCACGTCCGCACCTGGCGGGTGAAGCGCTCCAAGGCATTTTTCGTCTTGGTGGAGAATTGGCGCGTGAAATCGAGATCGGCCAGCGACTCGAAGACCGGGCGCTGCCGCGCGATGCTGTCTTCGGTCGCCATTTCGACGGTGGTGTCGCCGAGGCCGCGCGGCGGGTTATTGACGATGCGCAGCAGATGCACGTCGTCGCCGGGATGGATGACGACATGTAGGTAGGCGAGCAAATCCTTGACCTCGCGCCGCTCGTAAAAACTCTGCCCGCCGAGGATGCGATACGGGATGCCTTGCTGGCGCAGCGCCTCCTCGAACAGGCGCGATTGCGAATTAGTGCGGAACAGGATCGCGTGATCCTCCCAGGCCCGGCGGCGCAGCGTGTTGTTCTCCCAGATTTCGTTGACAATGAACTCGGCCTCCTCCTTGTCGCCGGGCATGGAGATGAGCCGCACGGCCTCCGCGCCCGGCTTGGTGGCGATGAGCCGTTTGTCATGCCGGCCCGCGTTGTGCCGGATGACGGCATTGGCGGTTTCCAGAATGGGCCGCTGGCTGCGGTAGTTTTCCTGGAGCTTGATGATGACAGGATTCGAAAAATGCCGCTCGTAGCCGGTGATGTTGGTGATGTCCGCCCCGCGCCAGCCGTAGATCGATTGGTCGTCGTCGCCCACCACGCAGACATTGTGGCGCGTGCCGGCGAGCAGCCGCAGCAGCTCCATCTGCTGGCGGTTGGTGTCCTGGAACTCATCGACCATCAGGTAGTGGAACTGCTCCTGCCAGCGCGCGCGGAGGTCGTGGTTCTCGTCGAGAATCTTCACCGCGAAGCCGAGCAGGTCGTCGAAATCACAGGCATTGCGCAGCCGGAGCTGGCGCTGGTATTCCCTCGCGACATCGGCCGCCAGATCATCACCACCGCCCGCTCCCACGGGCACGCCTTTGTTTTTCCAACGCGAAATGAGCGACTGCACCAGGCCCGGCTCCAGCTTCTCATCCTTCCCGCCCTTGCGCACGATGATCTGGCGCAGCAACCCCATCTGGTCGGACGACGTGTAGATAGCGAAGTTCGATTTGTAGCCGAGTCGCTCGATGCCCGTGCGCAGGATCTTCACGCACAACGCGTGAAACGTGCTGATGGTGAGCTGCCGCGCGGCCGGCTTCGGCACCTGGGACGCGACCCGCTCGCGCATTTCATTGGCCGCCTTGTTGGTGAAGGTGACGGCCAGCACGCGATCCGCCGCCACTCCGCAAGCGAGCAGGTAAGCGATGCGCGTGGTGATGACCCGCGTCTTTCCACTGCCCGCGCCCGCGAGAATGAGCAC
>CAZQUC010000324.1:0-5132 GCA_964596095.1 uncultured Enterobacteriaceae bacterium | reverse complement strand
GCGGCCACGTAAGTCCAGCCGGCGGCCCGCAGCACGGTGCGCACGCCCCGGCCTTCGGCTTCCGTGCGGATGATGCCGAGGGAGCCGAGGGTTTTTTCGGCACGATGAGAGGCGTCGAACTCCACCGGCAGAGTGACGAGATTGAAGAGCATGATGGCGCCCCAGCCGAAGGCCATGAGCATGGCGACGGTGCGTCCACCGATCATGCCGGTGCCGAGACCGATGAGGGGCAGCCACATTACGATCTGGCTGGCAATGCCCTGGACTTTGACCAAGCCCATCCGCCAATGGAGCGGCGCGTAGGCCGCTTGATGCTGGAGGGCGTGCCCGGCTTCATGAGCAGCCACGCCGAGCGCGGCCACCGAGGGGCTGTGAAAAACGGGTTCGGAGAGAGCCAGGCGCTTGTTGATGGGATCGTAATGATCGGTCAACGTCCCGGGCACGGGCACGACTTCGACATCGCGGATGCCGTTCGAATACAAGATGCGCCGCGCCGCCTCGGCGCCGGTCAGCCCGGAGCCGGACGCCACTTGGCTGAACCGGGTGAAATTCGAACGCACCCGCCACGAGGCGAGCAGCGAGATGCCCATCGTGCCGAGAAAGAGGAGAATGATCAAACCTGTCATGGAATTAAAGCGGTGGATTGTTGCCGTCGTCACCAATGCCCGGAAAAAAGCGCGGCCAAATTACAGAATCGGGCGGATTTTTTCCGACAAAGTCCGTGGCCGGTGGCGCGCCGGGAACGTGCGATCTCCACCGATGATAACGCCGCCGGAAAGCGGCCGGCTCCCTCACAACACGACGGTTTTGTGGCCGTAAACGAGCACCCGGTGCTCCAGATGGAGGCGCACGGCCTCGCTGAGCACGAGCTTTTCGACATCGCGGCCTTTGCGCAACAGGTCGGCCACGGTGTCACGATGGCTGACGCCCCGCACATCCTGGTGAATAATCGGGCCGTCATCAAGCACGGCGGTGACGTAGTGGGCGGTGGCTCCGATGAGTTTGACACCCCGGGCATGGGCCTGGTGATACGGCCGGGCGCCGGCGAAGGCCGGGAGGAAGGAATGGTGGATGTTGATGACCGGACACCCGGCGCGATCGAGAAAATCCGCGCTCAACACCTGCATGTAGCGGGCCAGCACCACCAAGCCGATGTCCAACTCCTGCAACAAGGCCAACTGGCGGGCTTCGGCGTCGGCTTTGCGACCGGCTTCGACGGGCAGGTGATGGAACGGAAGATCGTGCCGGGCGGCAAGATAGGCGAGGTCGGGATGATTCGACACCAGCGCGACGAGATCGCACGGCAAATCGCCCTGCTGCCAATTGGAAAGCAGCTCCTCCGCGGCATGAGCCTGCTTGGAAAGGAACACGGCCACGCGGGGACGCCGGGCGCTCCAAGCAGTCTGCACGGTCATGCCAAGGGTGGTGCGGGCCATCTCCGCAAAGGCGGCGGCTTCCGCGGCGGGATCGGCATCCGCGACGCTCCATTCGACCCGTTGGAAAAACACGCCGCTCTCGGCGTCGCGGTGCTGGTCGGCGTGGAGGATGTTGCCGCCCCGTTGGTAAATCCAACCGGAAACGCTGGCGACCAATCCGGGACGGTCCGGTCCATGGAGGAGGGCGATGACCCGTGTGGAGCGCTCACTCACCACGGCGCGCCTAGTTGCTGGTGGGCATGAACGCGGGCTTGCCGCCTTCCCAGTCTTTTTCCGGCCGGCTCCACGGCTGGGAACTCAACTCACTGCCGGGAGGCGGCGGGGGGAGCGGGCGCTTTTTCTTGGGCTCGGTGGTCTCACAAGAGACCGCCAGCAGCGCAAGCATCGCCAGCACGGCGGCATTTCCCGACCGGCGCAACCATGAGGGTAAAAGCGGCATCATCGGAAAAAAAGTGGCTCCTTCCAAAGTCAGGGAAAACGAAAGGGCGGCTAGCGCTGCACTTTCTCGAAGATGACCTTGTCACCGGGGCTGATTTCCTCACCGGCAGCGAGGGAACTCGACACGATGTCGGCAATGGTCCGGCCACCCTGAACGGAAGAAATTTTGAGCGTGCCGATCCGCTGATCACCACGGCGGACGATGAGACGGGAATCCGGGGTGACGCCCCGATCGGCGCCGATATTGATGACGGCGAAACCGTATTCCTTGCTGGCTTCGATCACGGTGCCTTCGACAGAGTTGCGGCTGATGCCCCGATTGCGCTGGGCGGCGGTGCGCTGGAGGTCGGACACCACGCGGCGCACGTCGGAGGCCTTTTTCTGGGCTATTTCCAACTCCCTTTTTCCGTTCTCCAACTCACCTTCCAATCCGGAGATTTGTTGGCCCAATTCTTCGGTCCGGGCGGTGATGGTTTCGATGGTGTCGGTGCCCAGAGCGCTCTGGATTTGAGCTTCCAACTTGGCGACTTCAGCCTGCTTGTCCTCGATCTCCTTGGTCATCTGGGCCAATTCGTCGGTCTTGGCTTTGACGTTGCCTTGGTTGTTGGTGAGAGCAACTTGGAGGTCTTTCCGGGTGGTGTTGGCAGCCTGCCAGTCGGAACGTTCTTTTTCCAGCTCGCTGATCTGCTCGTCGATCTTGGTTTTCAACGGTTTGAGCTGGCGGCTGTTGATTTCGATCTTCTCATTGCGGGTCGCGATGAGTGCCGAACGAGTCTTCAAGCTGAAAAAAGCGCCTCCGGCGATGACGAGGCAGCCGATGATCAACAAAAGTTTGGCGAGCATAGAAAAATGATGGTGAACGTGATGCGTGATGGCGAACAGGCGCGGTTCGACTCAATTGGTGAACGGATCGGCGGGTTGCTCGGTGGGAGCGTCGGCGGGGGGCTCGGGAGCCGCGGGCGCGAAGGGATCAGCAGCCGGAGCCGGATCGGCGAAGGGATCGACCGTTCCCGAATCCGGCGGCACCGGCACGGATTCGCCATCGGCGGGCACGGCAGCAGGGGCCGCGCCGCCGGTGGTGGCGGGCCTTGGCGAAGCGGCCGGGGTGGGTGGACGGTAGGTCCGGGAGCTGGAAGCAGCGGAAACGGAGACGGTGTCGCCCACTTGCACGTCGGCGGCGGAAGATCCTCCGACAGAAATGAAGTCGGCCACCGACCTATTCGGTTCGACATTGGTCACTTTAGCCTGGCCGATGACGCTGCCACCGCGGCGGATGTCCAGTGTGGCGCCGCTGACGACGCCGCTGCCGTTGCCGGCGTTGATGATGAGGAAACCCCAAGTGGGATCGATCTGCACGATGCTGGCGCGGAAGCCTTCCTGAATGATGCCCTTGGCCTGCCAGCCCTCCTTGACTTTCAAGGTGGCGATCTGGTTGTTGAGGGAACTCACGCTTTGAGTCGCGGACGCGGCTTGCAACTTCACCGCCGCCACTTGGCCGTCGAGGGCGGATTTTTTCTCCATCATCGCCTGAAGGTCCACCCGCAGTTTTTCGATGCCGCCGAGGTCTTCCACTTGTTTGGTGACTTCGGTCCACCGCTGGGTGGCTTCGTCGAGTTCGGATTTTTTCTCCGCCGCATCCTTGACGAGCTCGTCGATTTTGGCTTTGAGCGTGTCCAGTTCCTTGCCAATGGCAGTCACTTCGCCATCGGCTTTCTTCCGCCCTTCGACGTTGGCGGCCACGGCTCCGGTCGCCAGCTTGAGCTGCTGCTCGGCCTTGGCCAGGTTATCCTTGGCGATATCGAGCAACTGGGCCTCTTTCTTGCCCTGGTCGATATTCTTGTAGGTAAAAAACGCGCCTCCGGCCGTGAGAATGGCGGCGACGATGGACAAGGACTTCCACATGGCGACAGTTGGTTGATGATGGGGTGGTGAATGCGGGCGTTGGCCCGAAGCTTGCGAGGTTTAGCACAGACCCGTTGCCGCGGGCAAGGGGAGAAATCGGGAAAAGCGTAAAAAAATCCGAGGAACGGAAGCTTGGACGAAGGTGGACTGCCGAATGAGGCCCCTCTTCCGGTCATTGATCGCGGGGGGGCAGGGGTTCCTGCTCGATCTCCGGCAGAATCCACCCGATGCTGATGGCCTCGGTGATTTCGACCTGGTTATCGCCGCGGGCACCCTCGCGGAATTGGAGGCGAAGGAGCAATGGCACGCCGTTTTCCCGAATGGGCAACTGAAGCTGGCGCAGCGTCTCCAAGGCGGGCGTCCCCACCTCCACATATCCGTAGAGGAGGTGTTTCATGGAGGGATCGGTGAGCTTGAGGCAGAGGAACTTCGTGCTGTCGTTGTAATCCAGGTTGTAATAATCGTCGCGGGCCGCCAGCACGCGGAAGAGCCGGGGAGCCGTGTCCTTGTTCGCGACGAATTCCGTCCAGGGGACCTCGTTGAGCGCGACGGCGCTCGGCCAATCCACCAGCCAGCGGCCGTCCGCCTCCTGCTTGAGCGCGAGCGCCCGCGGCAACTGGTTGGGGACGTCGTAGCTCACAATGGCGGACTGGACGCGCGGCACCCACATCTGCCGGTCGAGCGGCGCGAGCGTGGTCTCGGGCAGGGGCAGCAACCCCGCGCCCTCTTCCCCGGCATAAAAGGCCCGCACGCGCGGCTCGAGGCGCTCGCGGTGCTGAATGAGCGGGAGCAGTTCCTCCACCGTGCGGGCCGCGAGATAGGTTTCAGCCGCGCGGCACGCCTCTTCGATCCGCAACTTGTTGATTTCGTAAGTGGATTCGGCAGCTTCCCCGGCCTCCCCGCCGCTGAGGGGATCGGTGAGGACGAGCGGGGGCACGGCCGCCGTGCCGGGGCCGGATTTGGCCAGCCAGAGGATCACCCCGCCGATGGCCAGCAGCAGCACGCCCAGGCTGACCCACACCCATGGACCTTTGGCCGCGCTTTCTGCGGCAGACGCTTCGCGTTCCTCGCTCCACTCCCCCAGCCTGGCCTGGTGTCGTGGCGGCAGATTCTCGGGCTTGGTTTCGTGAGAGGCCTCCAGCCCGGTGTCCACCGCGGTGACCCTCATGCCGCATCGCGAGCACTTCTGCAGCGAGAAATCCAGCCGCAGATTGATCCGGGTGTTTTTTCCGCAATGCGGGCATTGAATGGTGGTGGCGCTCATGGGTTCGCCGACAGGCTGGCACACGGTTTTTGATTTGACAACAGCCGCTCCATTCGCCGGCCTGTGTCCTGGGTTTCAGGAGGGCAAGGTCC
>CAZQUC010000323.1:0-5154 GCA_964596095.1 uncultured Enterobacteriaceae bacterium | reverse complement strand
CCGGCTTGCCGGTGAGGGGGACGGGGAGAGCGCCGGGAAGCAAGTGACGGCCGGGAATTCTGAGAGAGCGCCGATAAGTCCCGCTGCGAGGGGCAAGCCCTCCCCCCAGAGCGGAGGCAAGCCGTCCGCACTCCAAAGCGGGCCGCGTTACCGCACCAGCGTCTGCTCGCGGGCCGGGCCGACGCCGACCATGTTGATGGGGAGGTCGAGCGCGCGGCTGAAGTTATCGAGATAGGCCTGGGCCTTGGCGGGGAGATCGCTCCAGCGTCGCACGCCGCTGATGTCCTCCTGCCAGCCGTCCCATTCCTCGAAAATGGGCCGGAGCCGCGCCCAGTCTTCGATGCGGACGGGCGGCGCGTCCAGGCGTTGGCCGTCGAGTTCGTAGGCAACACACACCGGGATGCGGGCAAAATCGTCGAGGCCGTCGAGATTGGTCACGGCGAGTTCGTCGAGCCCGTTGACGATGGCGGCGTAGCGGAGCAGGACGAGGTCGAGCCACCCGCAGCCGCGCGGCCGTCCGGTGGTGGCGCCGAATTCGCGGCCCAGGGCGTGGAGCTTTTCGGACAGTCCTTCGTCCTCGGTCGGGAACGGGCCGCCGCCCACCCGCGTGGTGTAGGCTTTGCAAACGCCAATGACGCGGTCGATGGCGTGAGGGCCGACTCCCGCGCCGGTGCAGGCGCCGCCAGCGATGGTGCTGGAGCTGGTGACGAACGGGTAGGTGCCGAAATCCACGTCCAGCAACGATCCCTGCGCGCCTTCGAAGAGCAGGCTTTGGCCCGCCTTGAGCCGCTGGTGCAGGAAGACGGCGGTGTCGGTCACATGGGGAGAGAGGGCCGCGCCCGCGGCGAGGAGTTCGTCGAGCATGGACGCGAACTCCAAGGTTTCCAAGCCGAGCGCGGCGAGGGTTTGATTCGTCTCCGCCACCTTGGCTTCGAGTTTTCCGGCAAAGTCTTCCGGGGCGAGCAGATCGGCCAGACGCAGGCCGATGCGGTTGGCCTTGTCGGCGTATGTGGGGCCGATGCCGCGGCCGGTGGTGCCGATCTTGTTGGCGCCGAGTTTCGCCTCACGCACGCGGTCCAGCGCCCGATGCACGGGCAGCGCGAGATGAGCGCGGTTGCTGATGAGCAATTGCGCCGGGGAAACCTCCCGCCCCTTGGCGCGCAGCCCCTCGATTTCGCTTACCAGCGAGACGGGATCCAACACCACGCCGTTGCCGATGACGCAGGTCTTCTCCGGCCATAGGATGCCGCTGGGGATGAGGTGCAGCACGTGCTTCTGCCCGGCGACGATGACGGTGTGACCCGCATTGTTGCCGCCTTGGGCGCGCACGACGATATCGGCGCTCTCGGTGAGGAAATCGATGATTTTCCCCTTGCCTTCGTCGCCCCATTGGGCGCCGACAATCACGACATTGGGCATGTGGAATGGACGAAAAGAAAAGCCGCCCGGACGCGAGCGGCCTGGTTCAGGTGGAAACGCGAAGGGCCGCGACGGCCTCAGATGACGTTGGAGAAGACCAGAAAGATCGCGGCGAGCACCAACAGGATGGCGAAATACCCGAGGGCGAGCAGGCCGCCTCCGGAAGTCTTGGGTTTGGCCTTCTTGCCGAAGGCGGGCACGGATTGAATTGATTCACTCACGATGGGCGACCAAAGCGCGCCTTTTCCCCGCTGGCAAGGCGGAAAATTTCGACACGCGTCCCCCGGCCCGTCTTACCAGATCCATTCCGGCCACGCGCGCAGGCCGAAGACGAGCGCCAGCCACGCCACCAGCAGCACGACCGCCACCACCCACCAGAACCGCTGCTTGGACGTTTTCTTTTCCCGGTCATGAAACTCGCTGTCCAGGAACTCGTCGTAATCGAATTCCTCGTCCGGCAGGTCCAGCCCGTCGTGGATTTCATCCTGCTCCCAGTGTTTGGTGGCGCGGTCGGAGGCGCAGCGCAGGCAGCCCTTCGAGCCAACGCGCACTTCCGCGCCGCATTCCGGGCAGATGTAAAAGTCGGCTTTAATCATGGTGGAAAATAGCCACGCGGCTTGTTCTTAACTTACCACCAAACTCCCCGTGGCGGCAACCATAACCTGTCATTTCCGGGAAATATCCTAGCGGCGCGCCATCTTGACCGGACTGGCGCGCGGGGCAACATCATCGCGCTCATGGCTCTCGGCGACACCACCCGCTTGGAAATCCGCACGCCCGAAGGCGTGGTGTTCTCGCTGCCATTGGCCGGACCGGTGGCGCGCGGCGCGGCGTGGCTCATCGACATCGTGGTCATCCTGGGTCTGTGGTGGGGCGCGTCGCTGCTCCTCGCGCTCATCGCTCTCGCGTCTCCCGCGTGGATGATGGCCGCCCAGACCCTCGCGTTTTTCGTCATTAAAATCGGTTACGGCATGACTCTGGAATGGTGGTGGCGCGGGCAAACCATCGGGAAGAAAGTGCTGCGACTCCGCGTCGCCGACGACCGCGGCCTGGGACTGCGCCCGAGCCAGATCGTCGTGCGCAATCTGCTGCGCGTGGTGGATTTCCTGCCGGTGTTTTATCTCGTCGGCGGCACGGCGATGGTGCTCACGCGGCATTGCCAGCGGTTGGGCGATCTGGCGGCGGGCACCGTGGTCCTGCGCACGCCACCCGCGCTCGAGCCGTCGTTGGAGGGGCTGCTGGCCGGACCGTTCAATTCCTTCCGCGAGCATCCGTTGCTCGAAGCCCGCCTGCGGCAAAAAACCTCGCCCGAGGAAGCACGGCTCGCGCTCTCCGCCCTCCTGCGCCGCGACGACCTCGAACCCGCGCGGCGCGTCCGCCTCTTCGGTGAACTCGCCGCGCATTTCCGCGGCCTCGTCGAATTCCCTGAAGCCACCACCCTCGGCCTCACCGAAGAGCAATACCTGCGCAACGTCGTGGACACGCTCTTCCGCCGCCGCGGATAAAGTCCGCCAGGTCCGGCCCGTCTGACTTGCCCGACAGCCCCCGAAAACAACTCGCCCCTGCTCCATTCCCGGGTAAATTCATCCTATGAAGAAAACCCTGTGCCTGATCGCCCTCCTCTGCGGAACGGGACTGCTCGACGTCAGGGGCCAGGAGCCGGCGGAACTGCCGCCGGTGGTCGCTCCGCCGGAGCCGCTCGATCCGGTCACCGTGCCTTTGCCAGAGCCGTTGTTGCCGCCCGATCTCTTGCTGCCGCCCCGGGAAGCGCTGCCCGATGCCGGCCCCGACAGCGCCCTGCTGCCTCCCGCCGGAGAACCGCCGGCGCCGTTCGTCCCCCTCCCGCCAGCCGTGCCACGAGTGGCGGTGGTGGACCCGAGCGTGGCGCTGGACGGCACGGCACGGCCGGAATTGGCCCGCGCGGTGGCCGACGCGCTGGTCTCGGTCTTTCTCGGCAGCGGCGCCGTGGAGGTGATCGACGTCACCGGCCGCACCGTCGCCGACCTCACGCGGCCAGGCGCCGGCGAACCCGCTTGCGACACGATCTTTGTGCCGACCCTCGTCGGCCACAGCGGGGAATACAAAATGACGGTGCGCCGCATCGCCGTGCCCTCGGGAAAAATCGAGCAACTCTATGAAGACACCGCGCGTGGGTCGATGGCCGGCCTCATGGAAATGACCGCGCGCGTGGGGCGCAAACTCCTCCCACCCACGCCCGCCGTCGCGCCCCGCCCCGCGCCGGAACCCGTGCGGGCCGGTCGCATCCGGGCCTGGATGTCCGCTCCGGAGACTCCGCCGCCCGCCCCGCCCCGTCCCGCCGCGCCCAAACCCGCCGCCCGTCCGGCTCCCCAGCCTGCCACTCCCTCCCGTCCGCTGCGCACCATTGTGCTCGACGGCCAGCGTCAGGTCGAGTTGGAGCAGGTCGGCCGCCTCACGTCATTCAACCGCCAGTATTCCTTCTGCGTCATCAGCCCCACCTCCACCACCGGGCGACGCCTGCAAGTGGGCGACCGGTTGCTGATCCAGGTGGATAATTTCCGCCGTCCCACCATTGCCGCCACCGTCCGGCGTCTCGAAAGCTCCCAAGTCATCGCTGATTACGAAACCGAAGGCGAACCGCCATTGGCGGCCGGCGCGGCGGTCTATCAATGGATGCCCGCGGAAAAAACCGCCCCCACGCCCGGACTGCCCTCCGTGCCGGAGCTTCCGCCCCGTCGCCGATGACTCCCCTCCTGCTCCTCCGATGAGAAAAAAGCACCGCCAACTTAAAAATAGCAAAAAAACGTGTTGACTGATGTTATTTCACGAAGTTAATTAAGCGACCAATTTTTATCCAATGATTCGATTCCGGCACAACCAAGACTGCATTGAGACAACGCTGACGTTGTCCGGCAGTGTGATGCCGTGGCCCAGACTCGGGAAAAACGGTCATTATTCGGACGAACCGAATCACCACCAACCACCAAGCAGGGGAGCCGGCTAGGCTCCTGTTCACCCACGAACGTTCTTTGCGGAACCCTGCTTGCCGAAAGGAAGCAGGGTTTTTCATTTTCAATCACTTGCAACACCTCCCCCACCACCCTCACTCCTGATGAAGCCGGGCCGCCCAGGCCCGCCCACAACCCAGAATTTCATTTTTTCATCGACCCGTGGACGAAAAAGCCCCGGCTCCAGCAGCAACTGGAACCGGGGCGGATGCGGCCATCCGAATCACCACCTGGCAGACAGCAGCGCCCGCAGCGGAAATGGGGAAGACCGGCGACACCGTCGCCCTTCCGCCGCCGCAAGTCAACCCTCGAAGTTAGAGGGAACGCTCCCGTCATGTCTTCGTGAAAGTCAGTTTGCGCTGACTTCGATGTTATTCGGAACCGCCGCTTCCACCTCGTCACGGGAGGGCTTTTCGGGAGGTGTGCCCGCAAACACCGAAACATCCGCCGTGAAAAACCTGCGGGTGCGGCCTCGAAAGAGGCGGCAGCGGTGTTTGTTCTTTTCTTGATTCATGGAGAGACGCGGGCCGCAAGCTCGCCCCCCTTTTTTTCACGCGACGCACCAGCGTGCCGCCGGGCCTCCAAAACCCAGCCACCGAGGGCAGCACTCGGGTCGCGTGCCACTTTTCGCTTCCGTGGCCGAGCAGATCAGGCCTCCGTCTTCTAAACGGATCCACGCTGGTGCAACTCCAGCCGGAAGCGCCCTTCCTTCGTGGGATAATGGCAGTCCACCGCCCTGTTAAGGCGA
>CAZQUC010000322.1:0-5190 GCA_964596095.1 uncultured Enterobacteriaceae bacterium | reverse complement strand
AACCCGTAGCTCTGGGCGGCCGGCAGCAACTCGGCGAGCAGGCTCTCGCATGGGGACGCCTTGCTCCAGCCGGTGTCCCAGGCGTGCAGTGGCCACGAAGTTGACGCGCATGCCCTCCGGGGCTCACCCTCTTGGTTTCGACTTTCCGGTGGCTCACACCACCGTATCTAATTTCTGCCGTCCCTCCGGGACGAACCATTGGCGATCTGGAGTTCCCGCCCCAACCGGCTCCACCGGGGATTTCGCCCATCGTGTGGAGTATTTGCCGTTGTGATGATGGCCGGCCCGCGCGCCGCCGGAAAGGAAGGGCCCGCGAACTGTTCCTTGCCAAGCCCCGCCTTTTTGTTCATCGTGCCGCCAGCCTGCCCACGCAGGCTTCTTTTCCGCTTATGTAATCCGTCCTCATTTTTTACATCACCCTTTGCGACTATCAAAGGGCTTCTGGGCCGTTGCCGAAACCGCTAATTTCACATGGCCCACCGAAGAATCAAAGCCTGTCGCGCCTCAACGGCGCGGCTTGGCCGCGCTTCTTCGGTGAGGCTCTTAGCGGTGCCTGGCAACGGGGTGTGGATCAAGTCCGCGCCCTTTGTTGTAGGCACGCAACA
Organism: uncultured Enterobacteriaceae bacterium; assembly: GCA_964596095.1. Taxonomy (GTDB): domain Bacteria; phylum Verrucomicrobiota; class Verrucomicrobiia; order Verrucomicrobiales; family V1-33; genus CAJBME01. The sequence continues at coordinate 4,585 of CAZQUC010000322.1, read as the reverse complement.
GCATGCCCGGTGGCCCTGAAACCCTCCTCCTTCGTTTCAACCCAACCCAACCAGCCATGCACATGAAAAAACCGCATTCCTCCCGGCAGTCTCTTGCTGGTCTCGCCGCCACCACACCGTCAGCCCTCCAGGGAAAGGGGACGCAGGCGTCCCGCCTGCCCGCTCCGGCCCTGAACCTCGCAGCCGGGACCCCCGCGCCCCCTTCGCCGCCCTCCTCAATCTCTCATTCTCTCAATTTCCTACTCTCCCTGTTCCTGCTCCTGTTCCTCGCCAGCCTCGCCACCCCGCTGGCCGCGCAGTCCTTTGGCGATTTCACCTACTCCAGCACCGCCACGGCCATCACCATCACCCGCTACACCGGCGCGGGCGGAGCGGTGGTGGTTCCGGACACCATCGCCGGGCTGCCCGTGCGGGCGATTCAGGTAAGGGCGTTCATGGATAAAACTGCGATCACCAGCGTCACCATTCCCAACAGCGTCACTTTCATTGGACGCCAGGCATTCTCTGGCTGCACGCGTCTGACCAGCGTGACCATTGGCAACAGCGTCACCAGGATCGAAGGGAATGCGTTCTTTGGCTGCACGCGCCTGACTCGCGTGGCCATTGGCAGCAGCGTCACCTTCATCGATAGATCGGTGTTCGATGGCTGCACGGGCCTGTTGGAGATTGGCGTGGAGGCAGACAATGTGGCCTACCGCAGTATCAATGGCGTCTTGTTCAACAAAGCGGCAACCTCTCTTCTACTGTGTCCGGAAGGGAAACCCGGTAGTTACATCATCCCCAACAGCGTCACCTCCATTGGAGACGATGCGTTCTCTGGTTGCGTGGGCCTGACCAGCGTCACCATTCCTAACAGCGTCACCGTGATCGAATACTGGGCGTTCTCTGGCTGCACGGGTCTAACCAGCGTGACCATTCCTAACAGCGTCACCGAAATCGAAGGCGGTGCGTTCTCTGGCTGCACGGCCCTGTTGGAGATTGGCGTGGAAGCAGACAATGCGGCCTACCGTAGTATCAATGGCGTCTTATTCAACAAGGAGGCAACGATTCTTGTGCAGTATCCGGGTGGGAAAGCCGGCAGTTACGTCATCCCCAACAGCGTCACCGAGATCGAAGGCAGTGCGTTCTTTGGATGCGCATTTATGACGAGCGTGAATATTAGTGATAGTGTTAATTTTATCGACAGCGATGCGTTCGCTGGCTGCTCGGACCTGGCCAGCGCGACTTTTGAAGGCGACGCCCCTATTTATTTCGGCTCCATGGTCTTCGACAACACTGCCCCCGACTTCACGATCTACTACTACGAAGGCAGCGTCGGCTTCACCTCACCCACATGGCGGGGCTATCCGGCGGTGGCGCTGGGCGCGCCGTCGGTGCCCACGCTGGAGGAGTGGCGGAAGCAGCACTTCGGCGAAGAGGCGACCAACACCGGCGCGGCGGCGGACGACGCCGATCCCGACGGCGACGGCCTCACCAATGGCGAGGAATACGCGGCGGGCACCGATCCGAAGGACGCGGGCAGCCGGTTCGAGACGGGGGAACCGATCAAGACCGTCACCACCTATACCGTGCCCTTCGACGCCCTGCCCGGACGTCTCTACGACTTGCAACGCCGTCTCGTGATCCCCGGCGCGACGTGGGAGACCGTGGCCACGCTGGAGCCGTCGGCCACCGCCGGTCCGGCCTCGCTCATCGACACCGCGCCGCCGCCTGACGCCGCGATTTACCGCATCCTCGTCCATCTTCCCTGACCCCGGCTTCGCTCGTTCGCCTGCGCTCCCCTCATCCCATGAAAACGCTTATCCTCCCGAGTAACACGCTTGGGTTGAGTTGAGCCAAACGGTCGTGATGGCTGGTTCCCCGCGCAGGTCCGCTTGCTGCACGTTGTGGTTGGTCATCTCCGTCGCCAGATTTTTGGCGGCAATCGTCAGGGTCGGCAAAAAATCCGCCAAGGGCCGGGACTGGGTGATGCCGAACTTGTCCTTCATGGCCTGCGTGGTGTGGCCGCCGAAGAGGGAGGCATCGCCTTTGGAGCGGATGCGGCCAAATCCCGCGTCGTCCACGCCGCGTTCGAAAATGTTGTCGGAGAGCGCCTTTTCGGAGGCGCGCAGCTTTTCCCTGGCCTCCATCCGGTGCAGTCGCCGCAGGCGCTCCTCGATCAGTTCCAGCTTGCGCGTCTGGACGGCGAAGTAGCTCTGGGCAAAGGCGATGGGTTCCTTGCGCGGATCGCCATTCTGGGCGACCAGGTAGCAGGCATAGCGCGTGAGCATGAAATCCTCAATGGGACGCTGTCCCCCCTTCCCGTGGGTGATCAATTTCGTGACGCCACGAAAATGATGTTCCACTTCGTAACCCGTTGTGCGTCAGGACTCGACGGCGCGCTGGAGGGAAACTAAAATTTTTGACAAGGTGATTTTCCGCATAGATGCCCATTTTCTGAACGGGAAGGCTGACCCGCGGCACCGGACTCGCGGGGACGCTCGTCCACTCGGCTTGGCCGTGAAGACTCCGCGCGCCACCACTCCGCGCACCGACGCTTTGACAGCGCGGCGTCTTGGCCTATCACACTTTCCCCCCTTTTGCGCCGTCCGGACGGACGAGGCCCGCGGCGGCGTTCCCATCATCGACTCATTCTCCATTGCCCATGTCAGACTCATCCACTACCACCGCTGTTGCGCCGACTCAGCCATTCCAGGCCGAGGTTCGGCAGTTGCTGGACATCGTCATTCATTCGCTCTACACCGATCGCGAGATCTTCGTGCGCGAGTTGGTATCCAATGCGTCCGACGCGCTGGAAAAGCTGCGTCACCACCAGTTGGCCAACTCCGGCCCGATCTTTGAAGCCGAGTTGCCGCTGGAGATTTCCGTCACCACCGATGAAACCGCGAAGACGCTGACCATCGCGGACCACGGGATCGGCCTCACGCGCGACGAGTTGGTGGAAAACCTCGGCACCATCGCGCATTCCGGAACGAAGGCGTTCTTGCAGACGCTCAAGGAATCCGGCGGCTCCACGCCCGGCAGCCTCATCGGCAAATTCGGGGTCGGTTTTTATGCCGTCTTCATGGTCGCGAAGGAGGTCAAGGTTTACACGCACTCGTGGCAGCCGGAGGCGGAATCGCTGGTGTGGACGAGCGACGGCCAGAGCGGCTACACGATCGACGATGCGCCGGGCGCCGCCCGCGGGTGCAAGATCGTCATCGAGCTGAAAGACGACGCGCACGAGTTCGCCACGGCCAGCGTGCTGAAACGCGTGCTGGAGAAATACTCGAACTTCGTGCCCTTCCCGATCCTGCTCAACGGCGAGCGGGTCAACACCATCGAGGCGTTGTGGCTCAAGAACAAAAACGAGATCACCGACGAGCAATACGCGGAGTTTTACAAATTCGCCTGCCATGCCTGGGACGAGCCGCGCTTCCGCCTGCACTTCGCGGCCGACGCGCCGTTGCAGATCAATGCGCTGCTCTTCGTGCCGACGGAGAACACCGAGAAATTCGGCCTCGGCCAGAGCGAGCCGGGCGTGGCGTTGTATTGCCGCCGCGTGCTCATCGACGCCCATCCGCCGGAGTTCCTGCCCGAGTGGATGCGCTTCGTCAAAGGCGTGGTCGATAGCGAGGATCTGCCGCTGAACATCTCGCGCGAATCGATGCAGGACAGCGCGCTGGTGCGCAAGCTGGGCGAGGTGGTTTCCGGCCGCGTGCTCAAGCTCCTCGACCAGCAGGGCACGGAAGACGCGGAGAAATACGCCGCCTTTTACCGCGACTTCGCGCGCTTCCTCAAGGAAGGCGTGTGCAACGATTTCCGCCATCGCGACACGCTGCCGAAGCTGCTGCGTTACGAGTCGTCGCTGAGCGAGCCGGGCCAATTAGTGAGCCTCGCTGATTACGTGGCGCGGCTGAAGGACGGACAGGACGCCATCTATTTCCAGATCGGCCCGAACCGCGACGCCATCGAAGCGGGGCCGTATCTGGAGGCGTTCAAGACGCGCGGCCTGGAAGTGCTCTACGCCTACGAGCCGGTGGACGATTATGTGTTCTCCAACTTGCGGGAATTCGAGGGCAAAAAGTTTCTCTCCGTCACCAGCGACGAGGTGAAGCTCGACGACACGCCCGATGAGCAAAGCGGCGAAGCCTTGCCCGAAAAGGAAGCCACGGCTCTCGGCGGCTGGCTTCAGGACACGCTTGGAGGGTCGGTCACCGGGGTCACCTCGAGCACGCGGCTGGTGGACGCGCCGGTGCTGGCGCTGACCTCCAGCGACGCGCCCAGCCCGCAGATGCGCGCCATGATGCGCGCCATGCAGCAGGAGATCGAGCCGGTGAAGGTGAAGCTCGAGATCAACCCGCGTCACGAGGTGATCCGGAACCTCGCGCGCATCCGCGAGACCGATCCCGCGCTGGCGGAACTCGCCGCGCGCCAATTGCTCGACAACGCCCTGCTTTCCGCCGGTCTGCTGGAAGACCCGCGTGACATGGTCAAGCGGCTCAACGAATTGCTCGGCAAAGCGCTGGGCGGCACGCCCGGCGGCGCCAAGTAAACGGCGGACGTTCACAGCAGGGAAGCGCCTCGGAGGGCGACGCGTCTGGAG
>CAZQUC010000321.1:0-5200 GCA_964596095.1 uncultured Enterobacteriaceae bacterium | reverse complement strand
CTAGGAGGATGTGACGGCCGATTTTTGCGCGATTTAATCGGAAATCCTGACAGACTCGTGCAAGGCGGCTTCCCAAGCGCTGGCGTTGCGGGAACCATTACCCAGTAATAGCTGGTGGAGGAAAAGCCGGGACACCGGATGGTCTCCGCGAGACGAGTGACGACAAAAAAAATGGAAAAAAGTGTCCGCTTCGTTTCCGCGGCGCGTCGTTTATCATAGAGAGCCATGCCCACGACCGCGTCCCACCCCGAATTAATGCAATCGCTGCTGCGTCGCTACCAGACGCAGGGGTGCGCGGTCTCGTTCCGACGCTTGGTCGAGCATTACTCCCCCTTGGTGGAAAAGACCGCCCGCCATTTGCTGCGCGAGGATGCGGAAGCGGCGCGGGATGTGACCCAACGCGTCTTCACCGACTTTGCCCGCCTCGCCCCGCGGCTGCATTCCGAGGGCCCACCCGCCGGCTGGCTGCACCGGCACACGGTCTTTGTCGCCTCTCATTACCGCGAAGCGGAGGAGCGCCGCCAGCGCCGCGAGGCGGAATATTCCCGCCGGTTGCACAGCGACAATGCCGATGACATCGCCCGCACCGTGGAGCAGGCCGCCGCCGTGCATCGGCTCATCGAGCGGCTGCCGGAAACCGATCGGCGGATCGTGCTCGCCCGCTTTTGGGAAAAACAAAGCCTGCGTGAAATCGGCGCGGCGCTCGGCCTGAGCGAGGAAGCCACCCAAAAGCGCCTCGCCCGCGCCTTGGAAAAACTTCGTGTCCGGCTTGGAGTGCCCCGAGGCAGGCATGTCGCCGCGCTCGGTGTGTTGCTCGGTATCTCTTCTTCATCTCAGGCCACTGCCAACCCCAGTGTGGCCGTTTCAGCAAGCACCCTTTCCCCCGTGATGGGGGGCGGAGCGTCTTCCAACATAATTTATATGGCCACAACAACTGAAAAAACGATGCGCTGGGCAGCGGTTGGCTGCCTGCTGTTGGCCATTGGTGGAGGCGTCTCATTTTGGCGCTATTCAGCCTCGTCGTCACATGCCGCGAACGGAGAAAACAGCAGCATTGCGATGGAACAGGCCGGACTCCCCGGCAGACCGTCTTCGTTGACGGATGAAGAAGTGAGAGAAAAAATTAAACAGACCTCCGCAATTTATTGGAAGGCAATGGATGATTACTACACCGATCATCCCGATCATAAAAATCAATACGCGTATTTCAAACGCCTTGAAGAGGAATTGCGCAATGACCCCTACCATAATAAACTCAATCAATCACAGGATAAACAATTTGTAAAATGGGCCAGAAAAGGACTTGGGAGAATTGCCGAGCGTCTGTGCATGCTAAAGGCATTGGCTGAATTGTGGAATGATCCAATATTGTCGAGCACCTTCGAGAATTATTTCATACGAGGGAAATCATATTTATCCGAGTATGAGTCACTCCTTCTCAATGGACATAAATCAGAAGCTCGAGATTATGCCACTGATGACGATTCTATAGTTGATTACTTAAAATCGAATATGCCTTCCATAGACAAGCGAATTAATGAAATAGTTGAAAATAAATTGAATCAGCAAGAGATTTCAAATCTTCACGATTATTCCCGACTGAAGGTTTTAATCGATACATATAATCAGTTTTTCACCTCGGATGCCCCCGAGGAAATCAAACAAAAGCGATACGAAATCGGCCGTTACCAAAACATTATAGATAATAGATTCTATAAAAATCAATGATGATTTACATAATAAATCCAACTAAAGGGCAAAGCGCTTGTCCCTCTACGCGGAGCTACAGGCAGGCGGGATACCTGCCCGGGCATGCTGTCTGACCCATCTCCCAAGCCACGGGCAGAATACGCCGCGGAACGCGCGGGCTGGAGGCCCGCACCACGGCTCGGCGGCCGGGTTCCGGAATCTCTACATTTTTTTCTTGCGGACGCCACTGATTTAACTACAAATGTAGTCATTCGGCGATTCCTCGTTCCGTTAGACGCGGGGTGCCTTCGTTTTCACAAGCCCCTTCCGGCTTCACCTCATCCGTTCTTCAAATGGCCCGCTCCGCTCACACGTCACTGACACCCAACGAATGGAACATCATGCGCCTGGTGTGTGAGTTGAAGAAATGCGCGGCGCGCGAGGTGTGCCAACTGGCGGCGGATCGTCACGGCTGGGCGGCGAGCACGACCAAGACCTATCTCGCGCGTCTGGTGGAAAAAGGCCGGCTGAAGGCCACCCGCGTCGGCAACAGCTTCCTCTACCAGCCGCGCTCCAGCCTGGCCGCCCTCTTGCGCGAAACGGCGGATCATCTGCTCGACAAGATGCCGGAGCCATTGGGAGGGCCGCTGCTCGCTTATATGATCCGGAAGACGCCCTTGCGGCCCGATGACATCGCGGAATTGCGCCGCGTCCTCGCCGCCGCGGAAGACGCTCCCGTTCCGGAGGAACCCGAAAAATGAACGCGCCGACCATCCATTCGCTGGCAGAAGCATGGTTCGATTGGGCCGTGGGCGGACTGGGTGATGGTTTGCTGGCGCTCATGCTGGCCGCCGGGTTGTGGTGGGGAGCCCGCCGTCATCTCCCCGCGCGCTGGGGCATGTGGTTGTTTTTGCTGGTCATGCTGAAAACAGCGCTTCCCACACCGATGGCCATGCCGTTCGGTCGAGCCGGGATGGCGGAAGGATCAATGGCCGTCAGTGGCGAGGCCTTCGACGCTTTGGCGTTCGAGACGGCCGGCGGGGCCGATGATCGAATCGAAAGCCAAACGGTCTCCACTTCAGAGCCGGCAGTGCCGGCCGCGGCCGCGCCGGCTTTGCCTTGGAAGACATGGCTGGCACTGCTGTGGTCGGGCGGGGTGCTGGCAGGCTTGGGTGGCCTGGTCTGGCGGGGATGGCAAACGCGCCGCTTGGTGCAACAGGCGCGTCCGTTGTCCGGCGAAGAGCTTCCCGAATCGCTCCAGCCGCCGTGGCTCGACACCTTGCTGCCCGCCGGCAGCGAAGTGCGCGAGAGCGGCCAACTGCCGACGCCGGCCGCCTGGGGCGGACGCCGGCCGTGCGTGCTGCTGCCCGCGGGACTGGCCGCTCGGCTCACGCCAGCGCAACTGCGTTGGACCCTGGCGCATGAAGGGGCGCATCTTCGCCATGGGGATTGGGCGCTGGGCCTGCTCCAGGCTGCGCTCACGGTGGTGTGTTTCTTCAATCCCACGGTCTGGTTGGCTTCGTGCGCTGCCTCCGCCTGGCGTGAGCGGGCCTGCGACGAAGACGCCGTGACCCTCGCGGGCGCGCCGCCGAAGGAATCCGCCGCCGGGTTTGTGCAGCTCATCGAATGGTCGCACCACCACGCGCAGGCGTGGCGGCCGATGCCGGGCCTGAGCTGGCATGGCCGCCTCGCGCGCTGGCGGTTGCGGCATCTCCTGCACGGCGTGCCGGCGCGGCGCCGCGCGGTGCTCGTGCCGGGACTCCTCCTGCTCGGTCTGCTCGCGTGCCTGCCCAGCTTCCGCGCGGATGAGGCCGAGCCCAACAATACCACAACGGCGGAAGTGGAACGGCTCAAAGCCCGGGTGGCCGCGCTGGAGGCGCAACTCCAGGCCAAGTCCACGCGCGAGGCCCGAGTCGAACTCAACTTGCAACGCGCCCGGCGGCGGACGCGGGCCGATCTCGATCTCTACACCCAAGAGCAGCTCAACGAGATCGAAACGATCTACCAGGAGGCCCGCAAACGCTTGACCACGGCGGAACGCGCGGTGGCGTTCGCGCCGTTGTTCAAGGACTTCGTTGCCTCCAACCGCGCCGGGTGCGCCCGGTTGACGCTCGCGAAAACGGAGACCGGCACGGCGCGCGAAGCCGCCTTGCGTCGCTTGATCGCGACGCACAGCGACTGTCTGTATCTCGATGGCACGTCGGTCGGCGGTCTCGCGCGGTTGCTGCTCGCCGAGGATTTGCTGGCGGCGGGCCGCGCCGGCGAGGCCGCCGGTTTCATCAAGGAAATCGAAGAGCAGTTTCCCGATCATCTCGATCACGACGGCAAGCTCCTCGCGGAAACGGCGCGCTCTCTGCGCCCTGTCGAATGACATCGGCGCGCGCCCGGCCAGCGGCTTGTCACGAGTTATCTCTTATCAACTTTCGCCTCCTCACATCCGACATCCACACTCCATGAAAACCCAGATCATCCGCGTCTTCCTGCTGTTGGCCCTCGCCGTGGCCCCCGTTCCTCTCGCCGCCAAAGAAGAAGCCGCCGCCGACAAAGGAAAAAACTACGAACGCCTGCGCGAGCGCTACCGGGAGGCCAACCAGCGCAAGGCCCGCGAAGCCGGGGCGCGGGATGCGAAGGAATACAAACGCGAGGAACTGGCGGCGCTGGAGGAGCTTTACCAGAAAGCCAACGCCAACCCGCGCACGCCGGAGAACCAGGAATTGCTCAAGGAAGTGGTGAAGAAATACCCAAAATCGAACCGCGCCGGCTGCGCCGCCTGTTATCTCGGGCAATTCTCGCGGGACGCGCGCGAGGCGGAAAAGTATCTCGAACTGGCGATCAAGGAATACAGCGATTGTTACTACTTCAACGGCACGTCCGTCGGCGCGTGGGCCAGGTATCTGCTCGCCCTGCGGGAAAAGCAGGCCGGGCATGATACCAAGGCGAAAAAGCTCTTCGACGAGATCCGGAAAAACTACAAGGAGGCCACCGATCACAAAGGCGAGGTGCTCATTTCCTTTTTGGGAGACAAGTAAGAGTGAGAATCCAAGGCCATGAACCACCTACTTTTTCGTCCGGCTTTATTCCTGGCCGCGGTCCTCTCGCTGGCCGGTCTCCCCTCTTCCGCCCAAGACGCGCCACTGGCGTCGCCTGAGAAATCCGCCACCTCGAAACCGGAGGTTTACGCACAGGACGTGGAATTCCTGCTGGAGGAATTGCCGAAGAAAGCGGGGCATTTCTTTGCGTTGAAGAAGATCGATTGGGAAGCGGTAAAGCAAGAGTTTCGCGAGGCGGTCAAGGGAGTGACATCGGACGAGGAACATCTGAAATTGTGCCATCGGTTGCTGGCGCGGTTGAAGGATGGGCATGCGGGGTTGCGGAATTCGCAGGTAAAATGGCCGGATGAATCGAAGGGGCGGCGGTGGACGGGGCCGCGGGTGCATCTGGTGGTGATCGGCGAGAAGGTGCATGTGCGCACGGCCTTCGGTCCGGCGCTGGCGGCGGGGCTGAAGCCCGG
>CAZQUC010000320.1:2404-5233 GCA_964596095.1 uncultured Enterobacteriaceae bacterium | reverse complement strand
TTCGCCTATCACCTGGCGCAATTGGCCGAGATGCCGTTCGAGACCATCCCCGGGACACCGATGGGGATGTTGACGTTGCGGGCGCTCAAGGCGGAGCGGCTGGGGGACTTGCTCGGCGCGTCGGTGTGGGACGAGGACTTGTTGGAGCAATTGCCGGCGGAGGCGATGGAGCGGTTGTTGCGCTACATCTACGCCTGCGGAGACGTTGACACCGAGAGCTTCGCCCGTAGAGTTCAAGAAGTAATCTCTCCCCAACTCCGCGCCACCGCCATGACTCTTGGTCAACGATTTGAAGAAAAAGGCCGCCAAGCGGGCCAGATGATGGCCAAGCAACAGGCCATTCTGGAGGTTTTGGAGATCCGCTTTGAACGGGTGCCGGAGGGGCTGCGGGAAGAGATCGAATCGATCACGGACTTGGATCGGCTTTCGCACTTGCTGCGCGCCGCCATCCGCAGCGTCGATTTTGAGGCGTTCAGCCGGGAATTGTAGCGCGCCTGCGCCTCGCCGAATGAGTCCACTCATGCCCTCCACCAGATAAGGCCGGACAGCGGGATGCAGAGCACTGGTCGCACAGGCTGTGCCGAGCAGTGGCGGCTGCGCGCCGCTGCAAAATAGGGTGACGGAAACGTCGTTTGCGTTATGACAAGGGCAGATGCGTTCCCCCACCAACCCCACCTGCGTTTCCTCCATCGCCACCTTAGCCATTGCCGCTTTTGTCGGTCTGGCCGGCCTGTCCTCGTTGCCCGCCGCGCCGCCGGTGGATGGCGTGGTCGTTTTCAATGAGATCATGTATCATCCCGCCGACGACGGCGAGGCGTCGGAGTGGATCGAGTTGCGCAACCTGATGGCGGTGGATGTGGACCTCAGCGGGTGGCGGTTTTCCGATGGGGTGGATTTCGTCTTTCCCGCGGGCACGGTGATCCGCGGTGACGGCTATCTGGTGGTGGCGAAAGATCCCGCGTCGTCGGGTGTGCCGGGCGCGTTGGGGCCGTGGACAGGCTCGCTCAACAACGCCGGCGAACGGTTGCGGCTGGTCAACAACAACGACCGGCTGATGGACCAGGTGGAATACGGCGACGCGGGCGAGTGGCCCGTGGCTCCGGATGGTTTCGGCGTTTCGCTCGCGAAAAGACCGGGACCGCGCGCTTCGCACCAGGCTTCAAGCTGGGCGGCGAGTCCGCGCGTGGGCGGCACGCCGGGCGCGGTGAACGTGCCGGAAGCAACCGGACCGGTGACCAGCGAAGTGGTCGAGTTTCACGACGTGTGGAAATACACGACCACGGAGCCGGGAGCGAATTGGACGCGCCGTGAGTTCAATGATGCCGGATGGTCCAGTGGCGAAGGCGGATTCAACTTCGGCGGGCTGGGCGTCTATGAGGAGGCGCCCACAAGCCCGATTTCCGGCTCGTGGGACATCGCGCGTTGGACTGGCGATGCGGACAGCGGGATCAGCGCGGACAAGACCTACACGCACAAGATCGGTTTCGGGCGTGCGGGCGGCTACACGGCCATCAATGGCGTGACGTTCGACTCGCCCGGTGGCGGCGTCACGGCGGGAGCGAATTGGGCGCTGCAAGGCGCGGGAAATCACTTCACCGGAAACACGGCGATCACGCTGCCGGCGGACAGTGGCAGCCGGCAATTGGGCGAGGAATTTTATTATGGCGCGGGATTGGCCGAGGGCACGTCGCGGCTGGAACTGCGCGGGCTGACGCCCGGCACGAGTTATATCACGACGTTTTACGCCACGGGTTATGGTGATCGCGAGGGGAGGCTGATGGCCATCACCGCCAGCGACAGCGGCCGCGTGACACAGATCGATGAAAACGGCCTCGGCGCCGGTGGCGGATTGTTGGTGACGTATTGGTTCACCGCGCCGGAGGACGGGCGCATCACCTACGACTTCCTGCCGCTGGAGCCCGGCTCGACGTGGCATCACTACGCGTTTTCCAATGAAGTCGCGTCCGCCCTGCCGGTGGAAAGCGAAGTGCTGACGGGCGTGACGGTGGCCGATGTGTCCTCCGAGCGGGTCAACGTCAACCGCCATGCCCTCAATGTGCTGAACGGCTCCGGCCTCAACGCGCGCCAGGCCCACGGCTTCACGGCCAACGAAACGATGTGGCTCAGCAATGGCACGGCCAACTCTCCGAACGATCCGCTGCCCGCTACCATTACGTTCGATCTCGGGGCGACGCTCGACCTCACTGCGGTGCGGATTTGGAACTACAACGAACGCTCCGGCGCTACGGACAACACGACGCGCGGGGCCAACGAAATGGAACTGCAAACGGCAACGGGGCCGGGTGGTCCGTTCACTACCGTGGGCACGATCGCACTGCGCCGCGCCTTCGGGATCACGAGCGAAATCGGGCAGCGCGTGCCGCTGGCGGCGCGGGCGCGTTACGTGCGGCTCAACATTCTCTCCAACCACGGTGGCGCGAGCCAATACGCGGGCCTCAGCGAAGTGCGGTTCTATCGCGAGGCTTCCACCGGCCAAGGCGTGCCGGTGGCGAAACACGCGCCCATCGCCACGTTGTTCGCCACCGGGGTCGGTGACGATGGCGTGCCGCTTCCCTCCGGGCAGGTCGATCCGCATTACACCAAGGTGAGCGGCCCCGGCGGCGCGAGCGTGCTGGCGGTGACGCCGCATCCGGCCTGGCTGGGACCGGACGGGCGGTCGCAATGGATCGGTCCCAATGCCGACGGCTCCTCCAACATTCCGGCGGGCACGTATGTTTATCGCACCACCTTCGATCTTGCCGGTTACGCCGCGGCGTCGGCGCAGGTGCGCTTCGAGGTGGCGGCGGACAATTCGCTGGACGGCGTGAC
>CAZQUC010000320.1:0-2304 GCA_964596095.1 uncultured Enterobacteriaceae bacterium | reverse complement strand
GTGCTCGATGGCATGAGCGTGCGCGGCTCCAATGGGCTGCGCTACACGTTTCCCGCCGGCACGACGCTGGCGGCAGGCGCGTCGGTGGTGGTGACGGAGGGACAATGGGGCGGGCGTCCGGCGGAGGGCGACCGCGTGGGGTTGTTTTCCGCCGACGGCCTCACCGTCTTCAGCGCCGTGGCCGCGCGGGTGGACACGCGCGCGCTGACCGCGACGGGCGGCTGGATCACGCCGGCAGCCGCTACGCCGGGCGCGGCCAATGTCTTCGCGCCGTTGAAGAAGATCGTCATCAACGAGATCATGTATCATCACGCGCCGGCCTATCAGCCGACCGGCACGGTGGAGAATGACGAGGAATGGATCGAACTCCACAACGCCGAAACCACCGCCCAGAGCCTCACGGGATGGCGGTTGCGCGGTGCGGCGGACTATGATTTCCCGGCCGGCACGGAGATTCCCGCGGGCGGATATCTCGTCGTGACCGGCGACGCGGCGGGCTTGGCGGCGAAATATCCCGGCATTGCCGTGCTCGGCAATTGGTCCGGCTCGCTGCCCAATAGCGACGGCGTGGTGCGCTTGGAAGATCGCACGGGGCAAACCCAATGCGAGGTGCGTTACCACGACGGCGGGCGCTGGCACGAGGCGGCCGATGGCGGCGGCTCCAGCCTGGAGTTGCTCCATCCCGAGATGGATCCCGCGTTGCCCGAATCCTGGGCCGCCAGCGATGAGAGCGCCAAGGCCGAATGGGTCAATATCGACTACACCGCGAGCGGTGCCTCGCCGAGCGGCAGCAACGATCCCACGAGCTACCATGAATTCATCCTCGGTCTGCTGGATGCCGGGGAAGTGCTCATCGACGACGTGAGCGTGGAGGAGGTCAATCAAGGCAACCGGCAATTGATCCAGAACGGAGATTTCGCCGGCTCGTCGGCGGATAAGTGGCGGCTGCTGGGCAACCACGGCGGGCATCGCCGCAGCGTCGTCGTGCCCGATCCCGATGCGCCGTCGAATCCGGTGCTGAAGGTCGTGGCCACCGGCGCGGCCGAGCACATGCACAACCATGCCGAAACCACGCTCAAGGCCGGCAATACGTTCGTGAATCTCAGCAGCAGCGGCAGCTATCGCATCCGCTTGCGGGCGCGCTGGGTCAGCGGCTCGCCCCGGCTGCACACGCGGCTGTATTTCAACCGCGCCGCGCGTCAGCATGTGCTGCCGATGCCGGAGCGGATCGGCACTCCCGGCACGGCCAATTCCCGCCGGCTCGCCGCGCCGTTGCCTTCGTTGCAAGGGCTGAGCCACACGCCCGCTGTGCCTTCCGCTTCCGCGCCGGTGCAGGTCTCGGTGCGGGCCTCCGCGCCGGGCGGCGTGGCGGGAGTGACGCTGCATTGGCGTCCGGACGGCGAAACGTGGCGGCAAGTCGCGATGGTGTCGGCGAGCGATGGCCACTACACGGCGGGCCTGCCCGGCCAGTCCGGCGGCTCGCTGGTGCAATTTTACGTCGAAGCCACCGGCGCCAACGGCCAGCGGGCGACCTTCCCCGCCGCCGGGCCGGACAGCCGCGCGCTGATCCCCTGGGATGACGGCACGCCGCGCCCGACGCCCGGCCATTCCTTCCGCATCCTGTTGCCCGTGGCGGACGCGAATTTCCTCCACGCGGCGGTCAATGTGATGTCGAACGATGCCTTGCCCTGCACGGTCATCTATCGCGACACGGACGTGTTTTATGATGCCGCGGTCAGCCTCAAGTCCAGCCAGCGCGGCCGTCTCAGCGATGGGCGCGTCGGCTTCGCGGTGGACTTCGATCCAGCGAATCGTTTCCGTGGCACGAACCCGAGCGTCAATCTCGACCGCAGCTCGATCGGCCGCGGCGCCACCGGCTCGGGGTTCGGCCAGAATGAATTGCTCAATTGGCAGCTCATGAATCGCGCGGGCGGCATCCCCGCCATGTATAACGACATGGTCTATGCCCTGCCGCCGCGCGCCGCCCATCGCGGGTCGGCGTCGTTGACGATGGCGGAATTCAACGACGTCTATCTCGACAGCCAATACGCCAGCGGCAACGATGGGCCGACCTTCAAATACGAGCTGATTTATTATCCGACCACCACCAGCGACGGCACGCGCGAAGGGTTGAAACTCCCGCAGCCCGACGACGTGCGCGGCGTCAATCTCTCCAGCATCAACACGCCGACGAACAAGGAAAGCTACCGCTGGAATTTCCTCATCACCAACGCGCGGAAAAATGACGACTACTCGCGCATGATCGCCTTCTCGCAGGCCTTCCGGCTCAACGGCACGGCCTTC
>CAZQUC010000319.1:0-5253 GCA_964596095.1 uncultured Enterobacteriaceae bacterium | reverse complement strand
AGCCGATGCCTTGGCCGAAATAACAACCGCCGAGATCGACCGGCGCCGCGCTCACGTTGAGCAGCTCCACGAACTCCTCCAGATCGCCCTCTCCGGGCGGGTGGTAGTTGAGTTCGCTGACGACGAGGGTGCCCGGTCCCGCGGGCGCGACCTGATAGCTGGAGGTGACATTGATCGTGCCCGTGCCGATTTCGATGCCGTCGCGGTCGTAGGCGCGCAGGAGGTAATCGTGCGCGCCGAAGGCGACGGGCAGGTCGAGCGTCCAGGTGTTGGCATTGGTCCAGGTGACGGCCAGCGGCTGGGCCGCGCCGTCGAGGCGGATGGTGTCCACGTCGATCCAGCCTCTCCCTGTGAGCGCGGCGGTGGGGGCGCTCACCGTGAGTGGTCCTTCGGTGGTGATCGAAAACGCGATCGTGGCCACGCCGCTCGTGCTGCGCAGCGAGTTGTTGGCGAAGGTCGCGCGCTGGTTGAGGAAGCTCAAGCTGGTGCGCATGTCGTCGGTGTCGAATTGCGAGTAATGCTCCGCCCACTTGGTGAGGAAGGCGGTGTTGAAGCCCTTTTGCAGAATGTCGAGCATGTGCCCGTAATAGAGCCGCCGGTTGACTTGGCCGGGCGTGCCGTTGCCGAGGAACTTGCTCAGATCGCCCCCGCTGGTGAGCGACGCATTGGGGGAATCCTGCGCGAGATAATCCAGGTCCCAGGGCACGAGCACGCCTTTCTGGCCGGGCGGAAAGACGATCAGCGCGTTGTGCTGGGCCTGGGAGGCGGTGTAATTGTCGGTGGCTTTGAAGAGGATGCCGGGAATGCAAGCGCGCAGCCAGGCGTTCACGTCGAGTGTGGCAGCGGTTTCATTGTGAAACGCGGCGCCGGTGCGGCCCATCGCCGTCACCGCGGCCATGATTCCCGAATAATCGTCGCGGCTGCGGCCGTTGCGGATCAGCCAATGCCAGCGGTAGTTTTCCTTGTCGGCGCCGAGACCGGTCACGTTCACCCCCACGACGCCGCCGGCGGCTTGCGGGATTTTCGGATTCTCCCGTTGCGGCGAGCCATCGATGGCGCGGGTCGTGGGATTGAGCGTCTGCGTGAGCGGGTAGAGCAGCTCGTATTTGAAAACGGAGCCGCTGCCGCCGCCGTCCCACATCCCGTCGAGATATTCGTCGTCGAAGCGCGACTTGGAGAGCAACGCTGCGCCGGTGGCGGTGGCGCCGGAGAAGGCGATGCCCGGTCCGGCGGTGGTGACGGGCGGCATGACGCGGATGATGTCGTCCTCGGTCGCATGGATGCCGCCCGCCGCGTTGGAGACGGCTTTGATGAGGATCTCGCGCTGGGAGTTGACGCTGTTGCCATCGATGCCGCCGGTGCCCTGGTTGCCGGAGCGGTCCACGGAGACGGTGAGGTGCGTGCCGAGGAACGGCTCGTCGCGCCCGAATTTCACGTTGTAACCCGCGCGGTTGGCGGCGAAGCGCCCGTGCTCGCTGCTCTTGAGCCGCATGGCCGCGTCGTAATAAATTTCCCGCTCATCCCAGATGACGGTGCAGGGACGGTATTCATTGCTCATCACGTTTTCCAGTTTGTAGAGGTCATTGGCATCCGCCGGGGTGAGCACGAGGCGGAACTGGTGCGGGCGCTTGCCGGTCGGGAGCACGGGCTTGGCGCGGCCGTCGTTCCATGGAATGAGCGCCCGCGAGTCCGGACCGTCGGCGGGGTAAAACGACGTCGCGCCGGCGCCGTCCGTCGCTCGCAGGTAAAACTGCGCCAAGGCGCCTGCCGCTTGGCCGGGCACCGTGCCGGTGACTGTGCCATCCGCGCCCAAGGTCATCGGCGTGGATGTGAAGGCGCCGCCATTCACCGAAACGAACAACTGCGCCGAGGCCACGCCGTCGGGATCGGCGACGCGCGCGCTCACCACCGCCGGTTCGCTGGCGGCGGGCACGGCAGGGGAGTGGTTTAGCGTTGTGAAGGTCGGGCCGAGATTGGCCACCCGCCGGCTGTTGGGCGCGCCGGGCGTGCCGCCGGTGGCCGGATGCGGCAGGATGGTCTGGCGGGCCAGCCGGTTGAAATACAGCCGGGTGTGCAGCCGCGGACTCCCGCGCAGCCATTTCGCGCGGAAGGAGATGCGGTATTGCCGCGAGGCGACGATGCTGACGAAAGTATTGCCGGCCTTGAGCGCCGTGGTGATGTGGTTGTGCATGTGCTCGGTCGCGGCGGTGGCCACGACCTTGAGCACCTTGTTGCCGGGCGCGTGCGGATCATCCACCACCACGCCGTGCCGATGGGTGCCGAGCAATTGCCATTTGTCGGTGGTGCCGTCGGAAAATGTGCCGTTCTGGATCAGCTCGCGCTCGGTCTCCAGACCGGGGTTTTCTTTCACACTGATGTCGTCGATGAGGATTTCGCCGGCATCGAGCAGGCCGAAGAGAAACTCGTGCCAGCCGCTCAATTGCGACCCCACGGCCGCGGCCGCGCCTTCGTAAGTGTAGGTTTCCCACGGCTGGCGCAGGCTCTCGTCGCTCGCGGCCCAGGCGCCGGGATGCGCGTTGTCGGCGCGCGGATCAATCAATTCCAAGCTGCAGCCACCGCCATCCGCCCACGAAGACCAGCGTCCGCCGTCGGCGTAGGTGACCTCATCGACGACATTGTCCGCCGCGTCGCGGAGACGAAGCGTTTCGCCCTTGCCGCTGAGATTGCCCGACCACGGGCCGAGCGCGGTCACGCCCGGATGCAGCGCGGTGAAGGCCGCCGGATCCCACGCCACCACCAGAAACCCTCCGGCGGGAATCGACGTGCCGGCGGGGAAATCGTAGCGCACGCCTTCCGTCAGCCGCCATCCGCCGAGCGCGACCAGCGCGTCGCTTTTGTTGTGCAACTCGATCCACTGCTCCGGCGAGTCGCCCGGGCCGTGGTAAAAGAGTTCATTGATGACGAGGGCATCGCTGATCGTGAAGACATTCGCCGCGCCCGGCGTGCGCGTCGTCGGGTGATCCCAACGCCCGTCGTCCTCGCGCAGCCCGCGCAGGCTGGTCGTCACCTCGCGCGCATCCTTGAGCAGGCCGCCGCCCGGCGCGAGCAGGAAGAGCCTCGTGCCGGACGCGGGCGTGAAGCCGAGCGCGGCCGCGTTCACGGTCAGGAAACCGCCCGGCGGCAGATTCTGCGCGGGCAGCGGGAGGGTCGTCCCCGACTCCAGCCCCAGCGCCCAGCCCGCGGTGGACAGCGTCTCCGTGCCGGCATTCGCCAGCTCGATGAAAAACTCCGGATCGCCCGCCGGCGCGATCTCGTGGAAGACCAGCGTGCGGTTTTCCGAGGGCAGGGGTTGCGGATCGAGCGACACCTCCAGCGTCGCGCCGAAGAGCAGATCGGGATTCCCGCCGGCCGCTTGATGCACCTCGGCGCTGAGCACGTTCGGGCCGTTGACCAGCGCGCCCGCGACCGTCACCGGCGCGGTGGTGAAGGCCGCCTGGCCCACTTCCGCGGTCACCGGCACATTGTGCCGCCAGATTTCCGTGCCGTTCAGGTAAATGACCGCGCCGTCATCCGTCACCGGCCACAGCCGCAAGGTCGCGCCCCCGGTGGCGCCGGTGTAGGAGAAGGTTTTGCGGAAGTAACGCGGCTCCGGTCCGGTGGCGACCGTGGTCGTCTGCTCGGGCGGGGAGGGGAGTGCGGGCGTCTGGCCGTAGGGCGAGCCCAAGCCCGCCACTTCCTCCGCCGAGAGCGCGCGGTTCCACAACGCCACGTCGTCCACGCGGCCCTGGAAATGCTCGTTGGCCGGACTCGACGTCCGCCGGTCGCCCCCCACGAAGAACGGCAGGCGGTTGCTCTGTCCTTGTGCGATCGTCCGCGTGGCCTGGGACACGCCGTCGCAGTAAAACTCCAGCGTCGTCCCGCGCTTCACCACCACCATGTGCGTCCACGTCTGCGCGGCGAGGTCGGGGTAATCGAGCGTCTCGGTCGTGGAGTTGCGATGGTATTGAAATGAGGCCGGCGTCAGCTTGGTGAAGTCGCGCGGCGAGGTGTCCGCACCGTCGATCCCGCTGCGATTGCCGAGAATGACCGACGTCGTTTGCACGCCGCCCGCGCCGCCGTTGGTCATCGTCTCCGCCCACACCCAGGCCGCCCAAGTGAAGTCGTTGCCGGTCGTCATCTGCGGCAGCAAGGTCAGGCTCGGTTGCCCGGTTTGCGGATCGATCACTTCCATCCGGTCGTCCACGCCGTCGAATTGCACGACGCGGCCGCGCGCCGGATCGTTCACGAAACTCGCGCCATTGACCAACGTGCCCGGCAGCCCGCCCGCGACCGCGTTGGCTGCCGTCGTGCCCGCGGTTTCCTCGAACGACCACGACGCGATCAACCCCGTGGCCGCGCCGCCGCCGCCCGTATTCGAGCCGAGCGTGCCCCCGCCGCCCGCGAGCAGGGAGGGGCCGGTTTTCCACGCCGCGTCGTCGAATCCCGCCAGCTTCCAGCCTTCTGCCGGTGCCGCTCCCGTGTCCAGATACCGCCACTCTTCGCCAAGGGTCACCAAGGGCACTCCGGTGGTGACCAGACCCGGCTCCTCGAAATTCGCCCGTCCCGGCGTGCCGCCGATCTCCGCGCTCGCCGCCCAGGAACGCGGCCCCGAATGCGCCCCCGCCTTGATCCGCGCCAGCGTCGCGCCCGAGCCATCCGGCCCCACCGGCCAATCACCGCCCACTTCGTATTCCACCTCATCCATGATGCGCCCGCTCTGGTTGCGCAGCCGGATCGTTTCGCCCGTATTGCTCAGCCTCCCGGAAAACGGCCCCAGCGCGCCGGGGATCGACGCCGGTTGCGCCGCCACGATCATGTAACCGTAACCTGGAATGGTCGTGCCCTCGGGGAAAACATAATCGATCCCGCTGGTCAACTCCCAGCGCCCGAGATTGACATCCACCGCGTGCAGATTGCGCAGCTCGATCCACTCCGCCAGCCCGTCGCCGCCGGGGTTGTATTGAAGCTCATTGATAACCACGACACTATCGAACGCGAACGTCCGGGACGCCAAGGCGCAGGCGGCGAGGAGAAGGGGCAGAATGGGTTTTGGGGTCATGTGAGGTCTGAAAGGAAGGCCGGAACCAAGGGGCGGGAACGGGCCTTCATTGTAAAGAACCGGCCGCCGGACGCAATCGGGGCAACCTCTATCCCATGGATATTTATCCGGCTTGCCCGGCCCCGGTGGCCCCTCCTTCCTGAGTTTTTTTCAGCACGCGACCGGGGCGCTTTTCCGCCAACGGTCTCCGTTCA
>CAZQUC010000318.1:0-5256 GCA_964596095.1 uncultured Enterobacteriaceae bacterium | reverse complement strand
GGTCGTTCGAAATCGAAGGCCGGGGCTGGGAGAAGACTGCAAGTCCCTACGGCCGGCTCCCCGATTCTGCGGAGGGCAAAGTGCCTGGGCTGGCCTGGAAGCTGAGCCAGGATAATCCCGGTGTTTGCGTCCGGTTCGTCACCGACGCCCCGGCCATTGAGGTTCGCTGGTCCCTCCTCAGCGGGAATCTCGCCATGCCTCACATGGCGGCGACCGGGGTCAGCGGCGTTGATCTTTACTCCCGATCAAACGAGGCCCGATGGGTGTTTGTCGGCAATGGCCGGCCGCACAAGCAGGATGGAAACATTGGCAAATTTGAATTTCCCGGCCGGGAAAAAAGGGAGCTCGAGTGCCTGCTGTATCTGCCCGCCTACAACGGCATCAAATCATTGGAAATCGGGGCGCCGCCGGGAGCGAACATGCGGAAGCCCGGCCCGCGCCCTGAAGCCTTTCGCAAGCCGGTCGTCGTTTACGGCACGTCGATTGCCCAGGGCGCCTGCGCGTCGCGGCCGGGGATGGTCTGGTCGGCCATTCTGGGCCGGATGCTCGACCGGCCGGTGATCAATCTGGGTTTCTCGGCCTCGGGTGGAATGGATCCCGGCATCGGCGGGGTGCTTGCCGAAATCGATGCGGCGGCTTTTGTCATCGACTGCACCTGGAACATGAGTGATGACCCCGCGCTCTATCGGGAGCGCGTGCCGAAACTCGTCCACGCGGTCCGCCAGCAACGCCCTGACGCGCCCATCATTTTTGTCGGCCAGTCGGAGATGCGGCCGGAGTCGCATCCCACGAAATTCACCCAGGGCCAGGAAGCGGCGGTGCAAGCCTTGCAGGCGGAGGGCATCCAAGGACTCCTCACGGTGCCGGGAGCGGACCTTATCGGCGGCGATGGTGAGGGCACGGTTGATGGCGTTCATCTCTCCGATGTGGGCATGCTGCGGCAGGCGCAGGCGTTGTTTCCCATCGTCAAAGCGGCCGTGCAAGGGCCGTCAAAACCCGACGTTTACATCGACACCGACATGGCGGCCGAGATTGACGACTCGTTCGCCGTTTACCGCGCCCTGATTGCTCCGGAGCTGAACGTGGTCGGCGTTTCCTCCATCGGCTGGCAGGGACCGCTTGATTTTCCGGCCAACACCCAAGCCAGCCAGAAGATGATCGAGGACGTGCTCGGGCTCCTCGGATTGAAAGAGCGCATTTCGCACCCGATCGGGGCGATGAACCCGATGCCGGAAAAGCACCAGCCTGTCGATTCCCCCGCCGCCCGCGACATCATCGCCAAGGCCAAGGCGGTGCCCATCGGCGAAAAACTCCAGATCTTCGTCCTTGGGGCTTACACGAATGTTGCTTCCGCGCTGCTGCTCGACCCGAGCATTCGTGACAATGTGACCGTCCATGTGATGGGATTCCGCTATCATGACGGACGGTTGACCACCAACGAGTCCAACTGCCAGGGGGACCTGCACGCCGCCGCCTGGCTCCTCGAAAGCCAGGTCGAGTTGAAGATCATGCCCAGCAGCACCCTCCGACATTTCCAATGGAGCAAGGCCGAAACAGACGCGCAATTCAAAGGCAAGGGAGGGGTGCGCGACTATCTGGTCAGGCGCTGGGAATCGTATGCCCCCCACTCCACCGAGCACACCCAGTGGGACATCGCCGTTTTCGAAGCCTTCCTCCGCCCGCAGTTGGCAACGCTGTCCAAGGGAGTCCACGATCATGCCAAATTCCACATCTGGACCGAGGTCGACATTCCCGGAATGAAAGCCGACTATTGGGAAGCGGCGGCGCACACACCCGAAACGCCGAAACCACCAGCCGCGAAACCGCCGGCTTCGCCCGATCCCATTGTGATCTCGAGGGGCGGGCAGGCGCACTCGTATCAAGCCTTCCCCGACGCGTGCCGCCTCAAGAATGGTGACATCCTCGTGGCCTTCTATGCCGGCTACAATCACGTCTCACTCGCGACCGATGACTTCCCGCTCGGGGGCCGTCTGTGCCTGGTCCGCTCCTCCGACGAAGGCCGCACTTGGACAGAGCCCGCCGTGCTCTACGATGACGCTGATGACAACCGCGACCCGCATCTGTCCCAACTCGATGATGGCACGGTGGTCTGCACCTTCTTCTCCATCGCCGAAAAGAACCGCCAGCGGTTGAAAACGCTCAAAGATCCGAAAAATTACGAGCTGCCACGAACGGAAACCGGCGTGCAAATCATCCTCAGCCATGATAATGGCAAAACGTGGGAAGCGCAGGCCCGCGAGGCCATTCCCGGCTGGCTGTGCTCCGCCCCCGTCCGTCAATTCCCTGACGGCACCTGCGTGCTGGGGCTGTATCGCGGCGACGAAAAAACCGGGCTCAGCGTCGCCGGCACCGCCCGCTCCACGGATCGTTGCCGGACTTGGGAAACTCCCGTCGCCATCAAAGCTCCCGACGGCGTGGGCCTCAATGCCGAAACCGATGTCATCCGCCTCGCCGACGGCCGGCTGTATGCGGCCATGCGTTCCTTTACCGATGACATGTATCAAGCCACCAGCGATGATAACGCCAAGTCATGGACGGAAGCGAAAAAAGCCGGCTTTCCCGCGCATGCGCCACACTTGAACCGCCTGCATGATGGCAGGATCATCCTCAGCCATCGTCTTCCGAAGACATCGATCCATGTGAGCAGCGATGACGCCAACACGTGGCAGGGCCCCTTTGAGATTGATTCCTGCATTGGCGCCTACCCTGCCACGGTCGAACTGGGCGACCACAGCATCCTCATCGTCTATTACACCGAAGGAGGCGGCAGCGCCATCCGCGCCCGCCGCTTCAACCTCAAGCCCGACGCCCTCGAATTCCTTGCTTTTTAATATTAGAAATCCTCTGCTCGATCCACTGAACTACGGGTGCCACACGCTTTACCTGGAGGGATTATAACGGAACACAGAAGCGCAACTTTGCTTTTTTGCGGCTGGATGCTGCCAGCAGGATGGCGGCACGCGCCTGGGGCATTCCGTTCACCGCAAGCCCGGTCATCCCCCGCCACCCGCGTTCCCATTCAAAGAAGCCACACCTTGCGTGCTGGTCTCAGCCTTTAAAGACCTCCCTCATCCTGTCGCCGATGGACAGGACACCCCGCCTCGTTCCACAGATGAAATTGAACGCGGACGACGCTTTCCTGTCACAT
Source organism: uncultured Enterobacteriaceae bacterium (assembly GCA_964596095.1). Lineage (GTDB taxonomy): Bacteria > Verrucomicrobiota > Verrucomicrobiia > Verrucomicrobiales > V1-33 > CAJBME01. Next base: position 2,087 of record CAZQUC010000318.1, on the reverse strand, counting down.
CCTTCGACACCGGTTGCGCTCCGCCTCCCGCGTGTATTTTGTCACTCTCCACATTCCATCTTTTCCACCCCTTGCCGTCATGAAAATCCATCGCTCCGCCATCAGCCAGCGCCGCCGTGCCGCGCGCGGCTTCTCGCTCGTCGAAATCGTGCTCGTGCTCGCCATCATCGCGCTCCTGCTGGGCGTGGCGGTGAAGGGGCTCTCCGGCATCATGGCCACCGGCCAGGATGTGAAGGCCCAAGCCGACCTCGACGGTCTCAAGAGCGCGCTCACCGCGTATCAGATCAAGGCCCAGCGTTACCCCACCACCGAGCAAGGGCTGAGGGCACTGGTCGAACGGCCCAGCACCGCGCCGGTGCCGCGCCAATGGATCAAGCAAATGGACGTCGTGCCGCTCGATCCCTGGCAGAACGAATATTACTACTATTTCCCCGGCAAAAAGAACGGCGTCGGCAAATTCGACATCGGCTCCCGCGGTCCGGACGGCATCGAAGGGACCGACGACGACATCGGCAACTGGCAATAGTAAAGAATGTCCGCCTCTCCCGGTGACTCGCCATGCAAGCTTACCATCCAGAGATCTCCTCCCGGCGGAGGGAGACCGGGCGCGCGGAGCCGCCTGAAAGCCGCGACCGAGGCGGAAGGGAGACGTTGCACTCACAGCGCATCCGCCGCCGGACGGCCGCCTTCAGCCTCATTGAGATCGTCGTGGCGCTGTCGCTGGTGATGCTGTTGGTCGGCCTCAGCGTCGGGTCCGTAAGCACGCTCTCCCACACCCGCGCCTTGCGGGAGCCGATGGCCAAAGTGCGCGAGTTCGCCAAAAAAGCGCGCACCCTCGCCATTCTGGAACAACGCCCCTATCGCGTGGAGCTTCATCCGCATGGCGTGGCGATTTTCTCCCTCGTCGCCGGCAGCAGTCTGGCGAGTGGAGCGGGCGCCGGCGCCGGCGCCGTGCCTCAGGGACTAGTGGATAAATTCGAGTGGGATGCCGACGTGACGCTGCGCGTCAAGCGCTGGCGCATGGCGGACTTCGCCGAACCCGGCCTCCCACAAGCGTGGATTTTCGAGCGCAGCGGCTTGTGCGAGCCGCTCACCGTCCGGGTGGATAGCGAATTCGGGTTTGTCGAAATGAGTTTCAACGCGCTGGACGCGCACGTGGACGACGAAGCTTCGGAAATCAGATGAAACCGATGACCTCAACCACCCGCGCCGCTTTCGCCGGCATGACTCTCCGGCCCCACCGCCGCGCGCCGGCCGGGGTGGCGTTGATCGAAGTCATCCTCGCCGTGTCGCTCTTCGGCCTGGCGGCGCTGGGCCTCCTGCGCGCGCTGACCTCGCTCTCACAGGTGGCCAACGAGGCGCTGATGGAGCAGCGCATGATGGCCGTGCTGCAATCCACTCTCACCCAATACCACCGCCAGCCCAAGATCGAGGAAACCCAGCGCCCGATCACCACCGAACCGGACGAACTCGGCGTCTGGACCGAGACGGTCATCACCGAGATGACCGAAAAAAACCGCAACCTGCTGGAGACCGATCAAAGCGAGCAAGGCGGACGCCAGCCCTTGCAGCAGATGTTTCATATCGTCGTCACCGCCCGGTGGGAACTGGGCGGACAGGGCGGCGAAACGACCGCCGACACTTATCGCTATGCGCCACTTTTCAGCCAGCAGGCCGGCCAGAACGGCCTGGCCACGCAACAGTAACGGCGACGAAGCCGCCGGCCGGCCCGCGCGCGTCCTCGCCGCGCTCCGGCGCGGGTTCACGCTCATCGAGGTCGTGCTCACCCTCGCCATCACCGGCATGATCATGGCGGCAATCTTCACCGTGGCCCAATCGGCCACCTCCTTGTCCACGGAAATCGCCGAGACGCAGGAGCGGGCCATGCTGTCGCAAAGCTTCACCGATCTCTTGCGCCGCACCTTCGAGCAAGTGCCCGGCAACGCCTCCGTGGAGTTGAAGCTCCTCGACAAAGGCTTCCGCGGCGCGACCCAGGCCGAGATCGTCTTCCGCGATTACCCGCTGGCGTTTTCCTGGGCGGGCGTCGAAGCCGGCGCCAAGACCGTCATCTTCCGCATCCAGCCCGA
>CAZQUC010000317.1:0-5270 GCA_964596095.1 uncultured Enterobacteriaceae bacterium | reverse complement strand
AGGCCGCCGCCATGAACATTGAGGCCGTTCACCAAGGCCGCAGCTACCAGGTCGGAACCACCTGGCTCTCGGATGTCGGCGCTGCGGTCACCGGTGCGAACGTGCGGCTGCACAAGGCCGTGCTCAGCGATGGCCAGTGGGTCAAGGGATCGGCTCTCACCAGCAGCGAGTTCAACAGCATCGCCACCGGCCTCTCCCTCCTGGCGGACGGAGCCGTCGTCGGCAGCAGCGGCCCTCAGTTGCTCGAAGCCGGCGGCATCCTGCCCATCGCCTACAATGCCGTGCTCGGAAATCTCGTCCCCATCCCAGGCGGCGAGACCCGTCCGCTGCACATCCGCGTCAACCTCCGGGCCGACGCCGGGCAGTCGTCCATCACCCGCTTCTTCCTCACCCTCGACACGCTCAAAGCCCGCTTGCTGAACGAACCCGACAGCGACCGGTTCGTGTCCCTCGCCTCCGCCTCCACCAACAGCGTCCTCGTCAGCATCGTGTCCGCGCTCACGCCGCTCCAGCAGTGGCGGCAAACTCACTTCGGCGCGCCCGACGCCGCCGGCGACCGCGCCAACGACGCGGATTTCGATAAAGACGGCGTGCCCAACCTCGTCGAATACGCCGCCGGGACCAACCCCGCCGCCGCCGAGCCCGCGCTCAACGCCGCCAACGGCCTCACCCTGCTACCGATTGCCACCGCGCAAGCGCCCGCCAAGTGCCGTGTCGTCGCCTCCACCGCTGCGCTGGCCAATCCGAAAGTCCGCCTCACGGTGCAGGCCAGCACCGGCCTCGGCGCTTGGAGCACGGTGACGAGCCACACCGGGGGCGGCTCGTGGATGGGCGTTCCGCCTGATTCTTTCTTCTCCAGCGACGGCTTCACCAGCCATATCTTCACCACCAGCTCCACGCCGCAAAACACGCCGCAGCTTTTCCTCCGCCTCGTCGCGGAGGAGCTGCCCTGAGCCGCTCCTTCCGACGCGGGCCGGAGAAATGGCCTTCGTAGTCCTGACGCCCGTGGATTTCATGCCTCCGGCATATTGATGAGTCCGAAATAGTAGGGACGATGGCCTGATGCAGGCATTGGATTGAGTATGCGGAAAGCAAGAGACACCGGTGGCGCGGCTGACGGAGCTTTGAGTCTGCGGCGTCAGGGCGGTGCAAGCGGAAGCTATAAAGAGACCAGGCATTTTATTCTGAAACCTGTGAAACCTGAAACATGAAACCAACCATGAACAAACTTTTTCTGCCGTTGATCGCCGGAGTCTGCCTCATGTCCTCCTGCGAAAAGGCCACACCGCGAAGTTATTTCGATCGCGCCGTTTTGAATTGCAACCTGCTGCACGGCTTCGCGGGTCCGGCGATGGAAATGCAATTGCAGCAACCTTCGGTGAAACTCGTCGCCGGCAGCACGACCCGAACCGAGCCGATGACGCGCAGGGAAATGATCGACGACCGGATCCGCTCGGCGGAGGAAGCCTATGAGAAAATGAAGAAGCTTCCGGAGACCGATGAAACGCGAACCATGCTGCAGGCGTCGCGTGCCGTGTATGACTTCGTGCTGCCCGTGTATCGCAACGAATACCAGCAACTCGCCAAGCTGTATGACGAGGGTGCGGAGGCGGCCAAGATCGAGGCCATGCACCGTTCGATCCGCGACAACTATCAGGCCGGTTTCCAATCCCGCATGGAGTCGCTGACCACCGCCGCCAAGCCTTATGCGGCGGCCCACGGGATCAACGTGCAATGGGATGTGCGGACCTCCCCGCGGTGAGCGTCAATTCCGTGGGATCCAGTATCTTTCAAATGCCTGACTCCTTCATCCCAAGCGGCGGCCCCGGCACCCGCACTTTCTCCACCACATGAACAACGGAGACAAGCTCCTGCCTCTTCCTCCGCCCGGAGCCGAGGCGGCTGCCCTGATCCGGATTTCGACCCAGGCTGCTCACATGACAGACGTTCCCAGCCAACCTTTTCCAAAAGTGAAGCGATCTCTCCTGGTCACCCTGCTGGCCTGGATGGTTATGGCAATTGGCGGGCTGCTGTCGGTGATCAGTTTCATCAGCCTGCTGATGCTGCTGGCCGCCAAGCCGGGATCCGGCACGGGTGACGCAGCCGGATTTTTCCTGGTGGTGATCGCTCCACCGTTGTCAGTCGTGGCCGGGTTTGGCGTGTGGCGGCGGTGGCGATGGGCGCGTTATGTGTTGTTGCTCATCTTCGCGGCGCTTGCCGTGGTCCAAATCCAAACGCTGGCCTCCAAGGGTGTGAGCACGACGATTTACACCTCCTCCTCCGGTGTCACCACCACGTCGCAGGCGCAGTGGGGCGGCCGCAACTATCACAGCGTTCCGGTCATTGCTGTTTGTGCCCTGTCGATGCTGGTGTTGCTGCTGCCCTCGACGCGCCGCGAATTCAGACCGGCGGTGAACAAGCCGGAACGTCATCACCAGCGGGCCATTGATGCAGCACCTTCCGCGGTCGCTGATAAGATCGTGCCATCACCTGTCCCTCCGGAGCGAAGGAAGCCCCCGTCAAAGCCGCAAAGCTGGACCGCGCTGGCTCTTGCGATCGTTTTCCTGCTCGGGTTCAGCGGATGGATGGGCTGGCTGGTTTGGGCGGGCCTTGAGCAGGGCGCGGTGAAAAACATCATGAGCCGCACGACGCAAAGAAAGCCCGTGCAACAGGCGGATTCCCCCGCTCTTTTCTGGACGCTGGTCGCGACCTACTGCGTCGGCGGTCTCGGAACAGCCGGACTGACGTGCTGGATGCTGTGGGCATCTACCTATACCTACACTGGAAAGCAGGAAGAATGAGGCGGACGCTTCCGCCTAAAGTCGGAGGCTGAACGCGGAGGATGGAGCCTTGCTCCGACTGAAGTCCGATACCCGGTTTCGGGGAAGCGTGGGATGAATGCGGCACATCAGGCCAGTCACGGGGCCGATGGGAAAAAAATTTCCGCACTCACGCTTATGAAATCACTGTCTTCACTGCTTCTGCTCTCCGCTCTGGTTTTGCCGGCGACGCTGCTGGCCGTTCCCTTCACCGCGCGCACGCTGCCGGCGGGGTTTGATTCGGGCAAGGTCAACGTCACTCTTTTGAACGAAACCTTTGTCACGCCGCCGCAAGCGGTCAATTTTATCGGCAACGGAAAAAAGCAATGGTATGCAGGCGGCAAGACGATCTCGCTTTTTCCGGAAAGCGGCACGGTGACGCTGCCATCCTACACGCTGCCGGAGTGGCTCCCGGCCACACTGGAGCCGATGGCGGGCATTCCGCTGGATGTGGATGGCGATGGAGACATGGATATTTTCCGCATCAACTCGTGGGGCGGCATGGGCGGCTACTACACGATGGTGGTGCTGGAGAACCAGGGCAACGCCGCGTTCACCGTGGGATGGCGGATGGATTTTCAGCACACTCCGTCTTTCGACACGGGATTCCACTCTTACCAGCTCAGGGCCGGGGACTTTAACGGCGACGGACGCGTGGATGTGGGGGTGCTTCGAACCTATAAACATCGCAATACCACTGTCAGTCCCGCCAGATATGATGGCTCGCTGTCCGTCCGCTGGAATGATGGCACGGGGAAATTCCCCACCGCCACCACCCTGCAAAGCACGGGCTTTGCACCGGAAGCCACGTTTGGAGCCGGGGATTTTGACCACGATGGCGACCTGGATCTCGTGTGCGGCCCGCAGATCACCATTGATCAGGAGGGGCTGACCCCCAGGGCGACCCGCTTCTTTGACAATCACGGCGCAGGCGTTTTCACGGCCTCCAGCGCAGGCGCCAATCAGTGGTGGGGAACGCAGCCGGTGGACCTCAACCGCGACGGCTGGCTTGATCTGGCGAACGGCAGAAGCGTCATCTGGAATCCCAAGAATGGCTCGGCGGGCAGCTTCAGCAGTGCCTTCTTCCCGCCTTGGTCAGGAAGCGGGGAAGCCTCTGCGTTTGATGATTTTGATGGCGACGGGGCGATGGACCTGATCAATGGCCAGGGTAAAATCTTGACGCTGCTGCCCCGCGTCAACTCCTACGGCTCGGACACTCCGGTCACCCTCGCCACGTTTGGCAGTGAGATCGTGACAGTGAGCGCGGCGGATTCCGATGGCGATGGCGATGTGGATGCGCTGGTGCTGCTGAGGAACGGCACGTTTGTCTTCATGGAAAACCAGTCGCACCACTGGGCGGCAGGCACGCAGATGATGAATGGCTTCGGCGCGCCGCATGATCTGGCGGGCGTGTCGCAGTTGGAGACGGCGGATTTCAACCGCGATGGCTTCGACGACTTGCTGGCGGTGACTCCGTCGCAGAACAAAGTGTGGGTTCTCTACGGCAGCAGCAATGGCGTGCCGGACGCTCCACTTTTCAAGAATACGCAGAACACTGCGCCGGGAGCGGCCACGATCGCCGACATAGACAACGACGGCAGCCCGGACATCGCCTACACGCTGCCCGCCAGCGGCACGGTGCGCTGGGCGCGGAACAACGGATCATCCCCGGTTGCGTGGGCGGACAGCGTCATCGCCACCGGCCTCACCGGCGTGAATCTCATCACCGCGGGCCAGCATGGCTCGCCCAATGGCCGTGATGAACTGCTCACCGCCTCCGGCACCACGGGACAGCTCCGCTGGCTCTACCGCACCGGCGAAACGTGGAACGGACAGAACGTGCTCAACAGCGCCTCGCCCGTGCCGCTCGCGATCCTCGCGCACAACATGGCCTCCGGCGCGGGTGATGAAGCCTTTTACTTGAGCAACACCAGCACCGCCAGCGGCGGCACGCTGCGCCTGCGCGGCTACCAGCTCAACGGCCCGTGGACGAGCCTCGGCGAATACTCGCAGACCACCACCGTCGGCCCGCTTCCCCCGGTCCTGGCAGCGGGCGATCTCAATGCCAATGGCAAGGACGAACTCGTCTTCGTGCGCGGCGACGGCACGGTCGCCTACACCTCGCCCGGCGGTATCATCAGCCTCAGCCTCGGTGCGGCCCCCGCGGCCATCCGTACGATCCGGATCGTGGATTGGAACCGCGATGGACGGCAGGACGTGCTCTGCGCCACCGCCACCGGCCTCAGCCTCTATTATTGGAAAAACGGCTGGCAGCGCGAAGACCTCCACACGGCAGCCGGTGGCTTTACCCATCTGTGCGTGCTGGACCTGAATCGCGACGGCTTCCCCGACGCCGCCGCCACCAGTGCCAGCCAGATTAACTTCTTCAAGAACGCGCCGCGCGTGTTGCGCGCCACCGGCACGGGCACGGCTGAAGTCGCCATCGCCCCC
>CAZQUC010000316.1:0-5289 GCA_964596095.1 uncultured Enterobacteriaceae bacterium | reverse complement strand
CCTCCTCGGCGGCGCGCCGATCAGCGACGAGGACATGAACGCCCTCAGCGCCTACCTGCACACGCTGCGGCATCATCCCAATCCCCACCGCCATCTCGACCGCTCGCTGCCGACCGATTTTCGCGGCGGCAATGCGGTGCGCGGGCGCGACATGTATAACGTCCATGAGAAGTCGCATTGCATCACCTGCCATGCGTATCCGAGCGGCTCGGACCACAACATCGACCTCATGAACGAGGTCGGCTCGGTGCAGCCGGTGAAGACGCCGCCATTGCGCACGGTTTACCAGCGCGCGGAGTTCGACCGCCGGCCGGGGGCGATCAACATCAGCGGGTTCGGGATGCTCAAGGACGGCACGGGCAATTTCGCGCTGCTGCCGGTGGGGCATCACTACGTGCTGGAGGCGCTCTCCAACGCGCAGGAATACAAGGACGTGGAGGCCTTCGTGATGAGCTTCGACACCGGCGTCGCGCCCATCGTCGGGCATACCGTCGATTTCACCGCCGCCAACCGCGATGATCCGGACAAACTCGCGACGCTCGACATTCTGGAGAGCCAGACCGTCATCGCCAACACCGGAGAGATCGTGGCGCGCGGGGTGGTCGGCAGCCAAACGCGGGCGTTTCTCTACGACACGCCGACGCGCCTTTATCTCGGTGAGGACACGGCGGCGCCGCCGCTGACTCGCGCGGAACTGCTGGCCTTGCTGGCGGAAGATGACACGCTCGCCTTCATGGGCGTGCTGCCGGGCCAGGGCGCGCGGTTCAGCATCGACCGCAACGAGGACGGTCGCCGCAATCGCGAAGCGCCCACGCCGGAGCTGACCGTCGCGCCCGGCGCGGAGGCTCGATCCTTCACGCTGCGCTGGACGTCCGACGACTTCGGCTGGTTTTTGGAGACCAGTCCGCAACTCGCCCCGCCGTGGCAGCCGCTCACCACGCCGCGTCGCGCGCCCACCGCGGCCGCGCCGTTTTTCGAGGTCGAGACTTCCACCCAGGATGCGCCGTGGCGGTTTTTCCGACTGCGCCGGACCTGGTGAGACCTCCACCGCTTTCTCCTCCCCGCAACCAACACCAACCAAACCAACCGACACGATGACAAACCACATGCATTCATCAAAAAAACGCGACCGGCTCCTTGCGGCCATGCTGCTGCCCGGGCTGGCCGCATCGCTTTCGGCCGCCACCATTGTGGCCGGCGATCCGGTCGCGGGCGGCATCAGCTACGCTTGGCAAGCCGAGCTGGGCGGCGCCGACAGCGGCTTCGCGACCGGCACAGTCAGCGCCTGGAGCTGGCAGGACGAAGGCTTCGCCGGCGAGGACGGCTTCGGCTGGGCACACACGTCGCACTGGGCCGCGCTCACCCTCGGGCAGGAGACGGTCCTGACCATCACCATCCAGCGCGATGCCGCGGTGCCGTATGCCGGCGCGGGCAATATCGGGGGCTTCGCGCCCGTAGCGGATTTTTATCCTGCCTTCACGCTGTGGTCCGGCTGGGACAATGACCCCGCTTCGCAAGCGGTGGCCGATGCCCTCAACGGCGGCGAAGCCATCGACCATTGGCACACCTTCAACAATCGCGGCGATGTCGAATGGGCCGAAAAGTTGAGCTATCTCGGCCACGTCTTCAATGATAGCGCCGAGACCGTGACCGGCTCGTGGGTGGTGCCCGCCGGGCAATACACGCTCGCCATCGGCGGCAACGCGCCCTCGGACACCTCGCCGCCGCGACAAGGGTATCGCGTTCTTCTCACCACCACGCCAGTGCCCGAACCCGCGGGTGTCGCGCTGCTCGGCCTGGCCGTCCTGCCCGCGCTGCGCCGTCGCCGTGTCTGACGCGCCCTCCTCACACGGAGCCGTTTTTGCCCGGAGCAAAAAAGCGGCGTGACGGCGATTGCCGCGCCATCACGCCCGTGCCCGGCGGAAGCGGCTCCGGAATCACTCCGAAACCCACTCGTTCCCACCAGCCACATTTTCAGCCTATGTCTTGCCACGCATTGCTTCAACAGGAAGGGCAAAAAGAAGGGGGGGCAGGCGTCACGCCTGCCCGTTTCTTCTTTCGTTCTCTCCCGTTTCCCTTTCGCGCACACCTTCTCCCCGCGCTCGCGGCCCTCTGCGTTTTCACCACCCCGCCCGCCCACGCCCACCACGGCCAGGAGTTCCTGCTCCTGCAGGACGCCGTCGCGCCCGATCCGCTCGAAGGCATCCTGCATGGCAGTTACGAATGGGCGCGCATCGGCAGCCGCAATGGTTACGGCCTGGAGACCGGCTTGTTCTTCGGCATCGCGCCGCGTGTGGCCCTCGGCGCTTCCGTGGAATTCTCCGACGGCGGCGACGGTTGGCGCTACGACTCGGTCGCGCCGTTCGTGCATTTTCAACTGACACCGTCCGAATGGCGCGTGCGCGTCGCGGTGCAGGCGGGGTATGCGTTTGTGGAAAAGGATGAGCCGGCGGCGGCGCGGCGGGCTTTATCAAAGGCCACAAAGGACCGGAAGGAAGGAAATGACGCAGCGGCCGCGGCGGGCGGAGCGACGAATCCTCCGACGGAAATCGACCCGCCCGAGGTCGGCGGCGACCCCGATCTCGGACCCGACGCGCCCTCGCCTTCGCCGCGACCACGCGCGCCGCGCCATGCCGGGCATGTGGCGCAACCGACTCCGGCGGCGGCCGCGTCATCGTCATCATCATCGGACGAGGGAGAGAACGCTGACGTGGCGGACGCTTCAACCGCGCCCACCTCCACCTACCGGGGCTTGTTTCCCGAAGAAAACCATTGGTTCGGCCGCCTCATCATCGAGGCCGATCTTACCGCTCGCGACAAATTCATCTTCAACCTCATCGGCGTCAGTCCCGAACATGGCAAACCCGCCTGGGGCTATGCCGCTGGGGTGCAGCACCGTTTTTCCCACGCATGGGCGGCCGGCCTGGAGGCCCTCGGCGATTTCGGCCAGGCCGACGAGCACGAAATGGTCGTCGGCGCGTATTGGTCGCCCCTCCACCACGCCACCTTCAAGCTCGGCGCCGGCTTCGGCTTCACCGACGCCAGCCCGGATTTCAGCGTGCGCGTCGGGCTGGTGTGGCGGTTTTGAGCCGGACGGCGCCAAGCCGCTTGCCAAAGCCGCCGGGAGGTGAAAGCTCCCGGCCATGTCCGATCAGTCACCCTTGCTCGACGTGCGCGATCTGCGCGTGCATTTCCCGGCGCGTCCCGAACCGGTGCGCGCGGTCGATGGCGTGTCCTTCACGGTGAAGGCGGGAGAAACGGTGGGGCTGGTCGGCGAGTCGGGGTCGGGCAAGACGACCATCGGCAAGGCGATCCTCAAACTCGTGCCGCCCACCGGCGGGCAGATTCTTTACAAGGGGCGCGACGTGTTGCCGCTGGGCGAGCGGGAGTTCCGACCGTTGCGCAAGCAAATGCAGATGATCTTTCAGGATCCCTTCAGCAGCCTCAACCCGCGTTGGAGCATCGGGCGCATCGTGGCGGAGCCGTTGGAGATTCATTTTCCGCGGTTGTCCAAATCCGAGCGGATCGACCGCGTGGCCGCGCTCCTGCAAAAAGTCGCCCTGCCCGCCGAAGCGATGCGGCGTTACCCGCACGAATTTTCCGGCGGCCAACGCCAGCGCATCGGCATCGCCCGCGCGTTGGCCGTCGAGCCGGAATTCATCGTCTGCGACGAGCCGGTGAGCGCGCTGGACGTCTCGGTGCAGGCGCAGATCGTCAATCTCTTGCAGGATTTGCAGGACGAACTGGGCCTGGCCTATCTTTTCATCAGCCACGATCTCGCCGTGGTGCAACACATCAGCCATCGCGTGCTGGTGATGTATCGCGGCCACCTCGTGGAAGCCGCCGACGCGGAGTCCATCTACCAGCGCCCGCAACACGATTACACGAAGAAGCTGCTGGCTGCGGCGAGTTGAGCGCGTCCGTCCGGTGGTGGTTTTGGAGAAGTTAGGGGCGCTCTTCGGTATAGACGTGAAGGCTCACGTCCTGTTCCCAGCAATGGGTTTCCAACCGGCGGCGATGATCCGTGGTCCGGGCGCGGAAGATCCAGAGTTCGGCTTGCGCATACCGTCCCCCTTGCCTGGTGGCGCGACCGCGGAGTCCCTGGAGGTGGTCCAGGGTGTTGGCGTGCGGGCCGGTGGTTTTGCAGGAGATGAAATGAAGATCGAGCGTGCGATGATTGAAGGCGACGAGGTCGGTCTCCCCAGTGAAGCCGGTGTGGGGAGAGGCGGCTTGATCGGCCTCCACGCTCCAGCGCAGGTCACTGAAGTCAGCGTGGGATCGCAGCCGGTGGAACACGGCGAGTTCGAACCAGATGCCTTCGAGCAGCTTGAACGTGTGTTCCGCCTGGGAGTGAAGATCGTCCGCGTTGGCGGTGAGGGGATCGAGCGTGACGAGGCGAAATTCATGGGGAACCTCGAGTTGTTGGAGGAGGCCGAGTTCGGCAGCGGCGGTGAGGTAGCGGTGCCAAGCGCGGCCGGGCGAAGCGGAGATCGGCGTTTGGAGGGCGCGGCGGAGTTTGCCTTTGGCGAGGAATTTGTCGCCGTCTTGACGGGTAAGATGGGTGCGCCACACGGCGAGGGACTTGGAGATTTCCCTGTCTGCCGCGGCCTCGGAGCGGATGGCCGCGGCGCGAAGCGCGAACGCCAATTGGGTGGGAGCCGGTTTTTTGAAGGTGGGCGGGGCCGGAAACCCCTGGGCTTGCAGGGCGACCTTCACGTTGATTTGCCGGGAAAGGGACGCGAGATCGGGAAAGGGAACGTCATGCGGGCCGGTGAGGCAATCCTCAAAGGCACGCTCGCCGCGCCGGGTATCGAGATAGAATGAAGGGATGCGGTGCAGGTGCGCGAATTGATATGCCGCGAGGCTCATGATTTTGACGCCGCCGGTGAGGTTGATGAGGGAAATCCGGGACGCGGTGAGACGGGCGAGCGTTTCCAGGCAATCGGTGAGGGTCGGGCTGGCGCCGGAGGTGGCGAGCGTTTCGGTTTTGACGGGACAACCGAGGGCCGCGGCAGCGGCGGCCAAGTGGCGGAGGGACCGGGCGATTTCCCCGGTGGCGTCATGGCTGGTGAGGAAGATGACGTGGGATGGCCGGTATCCGAGGACAGGAAGAAAATTCGGCCAGGTTTGGTCGCTGGTAAGTTGCAGCAGAGTCATGGCGAAGGGGGCGCGGTGAGCCGCGGGTGTTGCCGACGCCGGCATTGATGAAATGGCGGACAGAGAGGGAGGAATCGCCATCGGAATTTGATTCCTCACTCTCAACGAGTTACGATACAGACGTTTGAGAGA
>CAZQUC010000315.1:0-5361 GCA_964596095.1 uncultured Enterobacteriaceae bacterium | reverse complement strand
CGGATGATCTCCGTCCACTTCTCGTAACCGGCGGGAGTCAGGTGAAGACCATCGGGGAAATATGAATTCCACGTCGCTAAATTCTCCGCCCGAAGTTCGTCGAAATACGTGGCGGTGTCGAAGAAATGGAGATTCAGCGTGGGATCGGATTCGCAATGCTCCTTGATGAGTTGGTTCGCGACCAGCAGGTGCCCGTCATGCGTGGCGTTGCCGTAATAAACCGGCGCCCGCGTGATCGCGATGTAGCCGATCGGCACTTCCGGCAACACCGCCCGGACCTTCGAAACGAATTCCTGATACCCCGCGAAGACCTGGGCTCCGGTCTTGCCTTCCGTGCGGATGTCGTTGGTCCCCGCGAAGACCACGATCGCCGACGGCCGGTAGGGCAGCACGATCCGGTCGATGAGCGGATTGATCTCCGAGAACCGCGTCCCGCCGAAACCCCGCTGCACGATGCGGTAATCCGCGAAATCCCGCGCCAGCGCCTCCCAGCGGCGGATGCTCGAACTGCCGACGAAAAGCACCGCGCCCGGTTCCACCGGATCGAGCGCGTCCTGCGCCTCCCAGCGGTCGATCACGTTGGTCAGCGTCACTTCGATGGGCGGCGTCGCCGCGCCTTCGATGATCTCGAGGATGCCGAGATACGCGAAGCCGCCCTCCGCCACCGCCACGCGCACATCCACCCTGCCAGTGGGGCCGCTCTGGATGCCGCCGAGCGCCACCGTTTTGTCGTTGTTGCCATTGTAGCCGCCGTCGCCGATGGCCGCGCCGGAGGTTTGCAGCGTGGCGGCGAACGCGCCGCTGCCCGCGGTGACCGTGTAAGTCGTCCGGCGCGCCTGCGCTTCCTGGCGCGTGCCGAAGAACCGCAGCGAATACAACCGGCCGGGATTCAGTCCGCTGATGGTCAGCGAGCCGGAGGCTCCCGTGCCGCCCTGCACAAAGAAATAATCCTCCGTGGCGGTGGTCACGGCCAGCCCGCCCAGCAGGGCGGAGGAAGGCGCGAGCAGCCCGCCGTTGTTGCGTCCGTTGGAGCTCCAGCCGGAGGTGAGGGTGAGGCCGAGCTGGCTGGGAGCGTTGGTGATGGTCACCAGATTTTGACGGCTGGCTCCGGAAGCGGCCGATCCAGGGGCATCGAAGTTGTTCCAATATTCCCCGAACGAATCGGGGCTGGCGGTGAGATGGCCGTTGTTGTTGTCGTTATGGCCGAAATCCACACGCCAGGTGTGTGAGGCCGCAACCGGCGGGACGGCGGCTCCTTCGGTCAGCTCAAGCAGGGCGAGATACGCGAAGGTGCTTTCCGCCACGGTCACGGTCAGGGCGAGCTGGCCCGTGCGGTCGGGCTGTGTGCCGGTGATTTCCGCGAGCGTGTCGTTGTTGCCGTTGTAACCGCCGGCCCCGATGCCTGTTCCCGAGGTTTGCAGCGTGGTGGAGAAGACACCGTTGCCCGCATACACCGTGTAGGTGGAACGGCGCGTGTCCGTCGCGTTCCGGGTGCCAAAGAGCCGCAGATTGTAAAGTCGTCCGGGGTCCAGCCCGGTCAGTTGCAGTGTCGCGGTGGTTCCCACGCTTCCTTCCACAAAGAAATAATCCTGCGTGGCTTGCGCGATGGCCAGATTTCCCAGCAAGGCGGAGGAGGGTGCGGGCAGGCCGCCGTTCAATTTGCCGTTGGATTTCCAGTTCGGCCCCAGCCTGAGTCCGTAGGGCGTGGCCGCGTTGGTGGTGTCGATGAGGCCCGGGAAATGCAGCGCGAGCGGTCCGCCAGTATTCCCGGCGGCGATGGCGTTGTTCCAGTAATTGCCGTTCGCATCCGCCACGCCGGTGCTGCCGTTGCCCGCGTTGCCGTGGCCGGAGGTGAAAGCCGGCGTGCCCGAAGGCGTCACGTCGCCATCCGTCCCGTTGTTGGGGCCGAAATCCACCAACACCGTCCGCGCCGCCAGCGGCGAGCCGAGAGCCAGCGTCACCGCCAGCCACCGCAATACCTTGTTCACTCCGCGCGGCAGGAGAAAAAACCGTGGGAACATGGCCACAGAAAAAACGGTGGCAGCGGCACTTCGACTGCTACCTCCCCTGTCACAATACCAGGATTAACGCCGGCGGCGGACCATCAGGCCCAGCCCGCCAAGTCCGAAGAACAGCGCCGACGCCGGTTCGGGCACCTGGGTGATGCCGAGCACCGCGATGTAGCCGAATTGCGGATTGGGGCCGAAGCCCTCGACGGTGAAGGTGAGCGTGCCGTCCAGATTGGGCACGAGATCGGGCACGGTGGCGATGGTGTTGTTGTTGCCATTGTAGCCGCCGCTGCCGATGCCCACGCCGGAGGTCTGGAGAAATCTCTCGTAGGTCCCATTCCGGTCGGTGATGATATAGTGCGAGGTGCGATCCTGGGTGTTTTCCCGCGTGGCGAACGCCGAGAGGATGTAGATCGAATCCGCGTCCAGGCCGGAGATCGTGATCGTCCTCGGCCCGTTTTCGGCGAAGAAGTAATCTTCCGTCGCGGTCTGGATGCCGATGGTGTGGCCGTCAATTTCGAGGCCGGGGTTGCTGCCGGTCAGCCCGCCATTGGCGCGTCCGGCGGAGAGCCAGTTCGGGGAGCTTTGAAATTGGAGGGAAACCGAGGTCGCGACGTTCGAGGTGGTGACGAGATTGGCCAGAATCTGCCCCGGGCTGGTGGCAATGTTGCCGCCAGAGATGCCACCGCCGTGCGTGGCGGAGGTGGCATTGTTCCAATACACGCCGTTCACATCCGGGCTCGCGGTCGGCGAACCCTGCGCGTGCCCGTCGGTCATGCCGAAATCAATGAGAATCGTGGTGGCGGCGAAGGCGGCGGGCGTGGCAGGACCAGCCAGCATCACGGCGGCGAGGAAGAGCAATGGCTTTTTCATGGGATTTTTGGGATTTGTTTAAGAGTTGATGACGATAAGCGGCGGCAGCTTGGCGACTCTGTGCGCAAACGCAATAAATTTTGTATGCAATATTTAAAAAAGAGCATAACCGCCGTCCGCCGGGGTGAACGCGAGTGCTCGCGAACCGTGTGAAAGATGAGGGAGCACACACGCCACGCGTGTTCTGGCCGGCGTCCTCACCGGTCGGCTTTCAAGCGACGAGCCGGGTGAGGAAATACAGTGCCGAGGGGCAGAGCAGGCAACCGACGCCGGTGTGGAAAGTGGAGGTCATCGCGCCATAAGGAACGAGGCGCGGATCGGTCGCGGCCAGCCCGGCGGTGACGCCGCTGGTGGTGCCGAGCAGGCCGCCGAAAATCATGGCGGTGCGCGGGTTGTCGAGACCGATAAATTTCGCCACATGAGGGGTGGCGAGCATGACGAGGATGGCCTTCACCAACCCCGCCGCGACGCTGAGGGCGATGACCTCCGAGGAGGCCCCGAGCGACGCGCCGGTGACGCCGCCCACAATATAAGTGACCGAGCCCGCGCCGATGGTGGCGAGGCTCACCGCATCGCGATACCCGCACACCCACGCCACGCCCGCGCCCACGGCGAAGGGCGCCACCACGCCGAGGAAAATGGAAAGCACACCCACCACGCCCATGGTGCGCAGCGCCTCGGGCCGCACGCCGAAGGCCGTGGCCACGATGGCCAGGTCCCGCAGCATCGGCCCGCCCAGCAATCCCACGCCCGCCAGCACGGGGAAATCCGCCACGCCGCGGCTGCCCCCGGTCGCCGCGCCGCCCCCCCACGCCAGCACAAGGCCGAGGAAAATCGCGATGGCCGAGCCGTGCAGCCGCCCCCGCGTGAGCTTTTCCGAAAGCACGGCCGAGACCCACATCAGCAGCCCCACCACCACGAGGGCGGCCAGCAGCGAGTAGGTGGCGAGGATGGCGTGCAACGTCTCAGCCATGATCGGAGGGGGGCGCGGGCGGCAAGGGCGGCGGCTTGGGCCCGCTGAGGCGGGTGACCACGGGCACGAGCGCGAAGCACGCCGCGACACCCAGCGCGCCCGCCGCGAGCGGCACGGCCCCGCCTTGGACGGCGGCGTGGACGTTTTGCGAGGCGGCCATCGCCACCACGATGGGAATGTAAAGCGAGCCCCAGTAGAGGATGCCGTGTTCCGCCGCGGGCGGCAGCAGGGCGCGCCGCCGCATCCAGTCCGTCACAAACACCAGCAGCAGCATGGCCAGCCCCACGCCGCCCACGTCAATATCCAGCCCGGCCAGCCGGCCCAGCAATTTCCCCAACCACAGGCCCGCAAGCAGGCACAGGGAGAGCGCCGCCGTGCCGTAAATCGTCATCGGCTCGCAATTTGGAAAAGTTCGTGCTTCATTCGCGGCGAATCTTACCGGGCCGGGCGTGCCTTGCCTACCAAAAATGAAACCCGCAGCGCAACGGAAAAACCACACGGACGCCCCGCGCCGCAAGGGCGGCCAGGCGGACGCCATCCACCGCAGCCTGGAGCAGCGCATCATCGAGGGAGAGCTGGCCAACGGCACGCGGCTGGACGAGGTGAGTCTCGCCGCCGGCTACGGCGTCTCCCGCACGCCGCTGCGCGAGGCGCTGCAACGGCTGGCCGGCTCCGGTTTGGTCGAGATGCTGCCCCGGCGCGGCGTCTTTGTGCGGCATCCCGGGCTGACGGAAATCGTCGAGATGTTTGAAGTCATGGCCGAACTGGAGGCCATGTGCGGGCGGTTGGCCGCGCGGCGGCTTTCCGCCGAGGAGTTGGCGGCCCTCTCCCGCGCCGCTCTCGCTTGCGAGCGCGCCATGAGCCAAAACGACCCCGATGCCTACTACGCGGAAAACGAAATCTTCCACCAACTGATCTATCAGGGCAGCCACAACAGCTTCCTTGCCGCCGAGGCCCTGCGCCTGCAAAAACGCCTCCGCACCTTCCGCCGCCTGCAATTGCGCGCGCGCGGACGCCTCGAGCAATCCATGAACGAGCACGCCGCCATCCTCAAGGCGCTGGAAGCCGGCGAGGCCGCCGCCGCCGATTTGCTCCGCCAGCACGTCGTCATCCAGGGAGAGAAATTCCACAACCTCCTCGTCACCTACGAACGCGCCATCGCGGAAAAACAACCCGGCGGGAAGCGGAACGCGAAGGACAGGAAGACCGCGAAGTGAGGCGGCGCTGTTGCTGGAGAATCATAACCCAGGCCAAACTTATGTAGGACAAAGCGGGGATTTGCCCGGCAGGCTTCAGGATCATGGAAATAGTGGACGAAGCACACCTGGAGCGGAATCCATCACGACAGTCGCTGGAGGGAAAACCGCAAGAGAGGTGGCTGAATATAATCGCATTCAAGAAATAACAGGAGGAGTGCCGGCTAGAGCTTACGCGTCTAACATGATGCCGAGTAATCCGGAAAGACAGGAGGGGTCGAGGCTGGTGATGAAGTAGCGCCGCTCCATG
>CAZQUC010000314.1:0-5379 GCA_964596095.1 uncultured Enterobacteriaceae bacterium | reverse complement strand
TTCTGGCGCCAAAACATGGATCTGGATGCCTATTACACCTATCATGCGATCAACCGTTTTGTCGGCAACGTCGATCTCCGGAACATGGCCAACGCCTATTACTATCACCGGGGCACCGATAACAGGTGGGTGGCCCTGCCGTGGGATCTGGACATGATGTTCATCGCCAAGAACCACTGGTATACAAGTTACACCAGCGCCTCGGGTTCGGGATCGAAGAACGTCCCCGGCGTGCTCGCCCAGCACCGTCTCTCCGACCTGCCGGAGCTGGCCATCGAACTCAAAAACCGGCAGCGGGAATTGCTGGACCTGGTGGGTGAGGACGGCAGCCCCAACGGCGGGCAGATCGGACAGTTGATCGATGAATTCGCGCAGATCGTGAACCCCACCGGGCAAGCACTGACGTGGGCCGACCTCGACGCGGCGATGTGGAACCAGAACCCGAAGACCTCGGGCTCGGCCGGCTCCGCCAGCGGGCAGAACAATCCCAAGGGGAACTTCTACCGCACGCCATGGGATGACTCGCGGGGGGTCGGGGGCGCGGGAGGCAACTGGCGGCGCTGGTTGCGCGCGCCCAATTACACCGGTCGCACGGCGGAATTCGAGGATTTCGTGAAATACCTCGTCGATTACACCACCAATACCTATCCCGCCGACCAGGTGGAATGGCGGATCAACAACGCGGGCCTGCCCAGCCTCACCACCAGCCCGTATGTGCAGATGGGTTACGGTTGGAAGTATCTCGAATTCGAAGCCAAGGACAACGGCGTGCCGGAGCGGCCGGCGGTGACGTATCTCGGCGCCGAAGGGTATCCCACCGGCGACCTGCGTTTCCGCAGCAGCGACTTCGCCCCCGCGGCCACGGCCAGCACCGGTTTCGCGGCCGTCGAATGGCGGCTTGGCGAAATCAGCGCGCCCGGCATTCCGGGCTTCGATCCCACCGGCGATCGCATTTATGAAGTCCAGCCACGCTGGACGGCCCGTGTGGAGGCGCCGTTCACCGCGGAGGTCCAATTGCCGGCCGGCGCGGTGCGCAGCGGCCGCACCTACCGCGTGCGCGCCCGGCATCTGGATGCGAACGGGCGCTGGTCGCGCTGGTCGCCCGCCGTGCCATTCGTCGCCGGCGCGGCCGATGTCAGCGGCCTCAAGAACAACCTCCTCATCACCGAGATCAATTACCACCCGTATCCGGCCATCGGCGCGGAGACGGCGGCGGGCTTCACCGACGAGGATTTCGAGTTCCTGGAATTGAAAAACATCGGCACGACGGCGCTGGACCTCACCGACGTGCGTTTCACCAAAGGCGTCGATTTCGACGTGCCTGCCGGGACCTCGCTCGCGCCCGGCGCCTTCGCCCTCGTGGTCAAGAATGTGGCCGCCTTCCAGATGCGTTATCCGACCGTGCCGGCGGCGCTGATCCTCGGCACGTTCGCGCCCGACAGCCTGAGCAATAGCGGGGAAGAGTTGAAGCTGAGCTTCGGCGCCGGCGAGCCGATCCACGAATTCGCGTATTCCGATCGCGGTCTTTGGCCATCCGCCGCCGATGGCAACGGCTCGACGCTCACCCTCATCAACCCGGCCGGCCGCCCGGATCTCTCTCTGCCCGAAAGTTGGAAGGCCAGCGCCGTCGCCGGTGGCACGCCCGGTGCGGATGAAGACGGCGCTCCCCCCGGCCAAACTTACGCCCAATGGGCGCAGCAATATCCCGCCGCGGCCAACCCCGCCGACGACACCGACGGCGACGGCCTCATCAACCGCTTGGAATACGCGCTCGGCGGCCATCCGCTGACGCCCGATCCCGGCATCCTGCCCACCGGGCAGGTGCAGGATCTGACGGTGGCGGGCACGACCGCGCGGTATCTCACTCTCACCTTCACTCATCCGGTGAACCTTTCCGACGTAACATATGAGGTGCAGTTTTCCGCCAACTTCACGACTTGGAGCGGTGGCGGGGTGCAGGTCAGCGCCACCACCAACCCGGATGGCTCCGTCACCGAAACCTGGCGCAGCCCCGAACCCGTCGCCGCGCAAACGCAGTATTACGTGCGGTTGCGCATTCCGTGATGGGTCGGGTCCGACGAGTCAGCCCGATCATCCGCGCCGCCCAAACCGCGCTTGGTGAATGGCGCGCCCTTCCCCTCGCCACAGCCGCTCGAAGTCGGTCTGCGGGTAAACAAACGCCTCCTCCGGCCAGTCGCACGCTTCGAACAACCCGGAGGCGTGGATCACCGAAGTGGCCTCTTCGAAATACTCTTCGTGATCCGTCTTGAACAACCACTCGCCACCGGGTTCGAGCAGCCGGTGCAGGGCGGAGCAGAAGGCGGGTTGGACGAGCCGGTGCTTGTGTTGCTTTTTCTTCGGCCACGGATCGGGGAAGAGCAGATGCACCCGCGAGACCGCGCCGAGGGGCAGCAGGTAGCCCACCGCGTAGGCGACTTCGAGGCGCAGCACCTTGACATTGCCCACGCCGGCGCGCGCGGCTTTGCGAATGGTCTTGGTGGCGCGGCCGAGCAGCCGTTCGATCCCGAGGAAATTCCGCTCCGGATGCGCTGCCGCCAGATCGACCAGAAACGTGCCGTCGCCGCTGCCGAGTTCGACCTCCAGCGGCGCGTCGGCATCCGGAAAGATCTCCGTCTTCACCAACCGCCGGAAATAATCCGGTGGTTCGTAGAGGCGGGCGGCGCGAAGGGATATGGGAACGGCGGACGTCATCCGACCGATGATGAAGGCCGGTTCAGGCCCGCAGGCAAGCGCCGGTTTCCCGCCACGAGGTGTGGAAATGCCGATGCCGCATTCAGTCTTGACGGCGGACGGGGGTGCGGGTTCTCTGCCGTCACGAGCTTGCCCAAGAAGGTCATGGCCCGAGACCTTCGGTGGCCGTTCGCGCCAGCGGAAGCCCGGGCCGCCATACCAACGTAAATCCCAACCGCCTGAAAATCATGAAATTACCTACCAGCCTATTGTCCCGCCGCCGTGCGCTCCAGATCGGAGCCACCGCCGGAGTCGGTCTCGCCATCGGACGTTTCACCGCGCAGGCCGAGGAGGCGAAGAGCCTGCCGCTCATCACCAAGGCCATCCCGAGCAGCGGCAAAAAAATCCCGGTGGTCGGCTTGGGCACCAATGCCTATGGCGTGGAAAATCCCGAGGAACTGGAGGCGCGCCGCGAAGTGCTCAAACACATGCCCGAGGTCGGCCTTTCCGTCATCGATACCGCGCCCGGCTACGGCAAATCCGAAGTGGTGCTGGGCGAGTTGATCAACGGCCTCGGCAATCGCGACAAACTCTTCCTCGCCACCAAAGTCACCGTCGATGCCGACAAAGGCCAGAGCGTGAAGGATGGCATCGCCATGCTGGAGGAGTCCTTCAAGCGCCTGAAAACCGATCACATCGAACTCATGCAAGTGCATAGCCTGCGGGGTTGGGCCGTTCTCCTGCCCGTGCTGCGCGAGTGGAAAAAAGAAGGGCGCATCAGTTATTACGGTGTCACCACCTCCGACGATAAACAATACCCCGAACTCATCAAAGTTCTGGAACAGGAACCACTCGACTTCGTGCAGGTCGATTTTTCCATCGCCAACCGCAACGCGGAGGAACGCATCCTTCCGCTCTGTCTGGACAAAGGTGTGGCCACTTTGCTCAACTTCCCCTTTGGCGGACGGCGCGGGAACAATGTGATCGCCGCCACCAAGGACAAGCCGCTGCCCGATTTCGCCAAGGAAATCCAATGCGCCACCTGGGCGCAGCTCCTGTTGAAATACCTCGTGTCCCATCCCGCCGTGACCTGCGCCATCCCCGGCACCGTCAAGGTGAAGCACGTGGACGACAACGCCGCCGCCGCCCGCGGCACGCTGCCCGACGCCGCGCTCCGCAAGCGCATCGAAGAAGCCTTCGCCGCCCTGTAATCCTCGCGGCATGAGCGTTCCCATCGATCAGCCTCGCGCGCGCTCCTTTGCGGCGTGCGAGGCTTTCTTATAATTCATCCCGACAAAAGACTTCGTCTCCCAAGCACGCAAGGCACGCGACCGGCTTTCATCCCCATGACACAGTTCCTATCGAAGATATTCCATGTGCGCCGTGAAGAACGGGCTCCGGTGCTGATCTCGGCGCTCTTTTTCTTTTTTGTGATGGCCGCCCTCATGGTCCTGCGGCCCGCGCGGGAGGCTCTGGGCATGCAGCGCGGCATCGATTCCGTGCGCTGGCTTTTCGTCGGCACGGCCGTGGTGACACTGCTGGTCAACCCCGCCTTCAGTTGGCTCGTCAGCCGGTTCCGGCGACTGTATTTCATCAGCGCCACCTATGGTTTTTTCGGCGCGAGCTTGTTGGTTTTTTGGGCGGTGCTGGTTTTCGCGCCCACGGCCATCGGGATCACCACCGGGCAGGTGTTTTACGTGTGGTTCAGTGTCTTCAATCTTTTTTCCGTC
This sequence comes from uncultured Enterobacteriaceae bacterium, assembly GCA_964596095.1. Taxonomy (GTDB): domain Bacteria; phylum Verrucomicrobiota; class Verrucomicrobiia; order Verrucomicrobiales; family V1-33; genus CAJBME01. The sequence goes on along the minus strand of CAZQUC010000314.1, from coordinate 958 downwards.
ATGGTCTTCTGGGCCTTGCTGGCGGATCGATTTTCGTTCGAGCAAAGCAAGCGGTTCTTCCCCTTGATCGCGGCGGGCGGCACCTTGGGGGCGATCTTCGGTCCCTGGCTGGCCTCGCAATTGTCCAAGCCTCTGGGCACCCCATCGCTCCTGCTCGTCGCCACCGGCTTTCTCGGCCTCGGCATCGGCGCCGCCTGGGCCTTGACGCATATCTGCCCCGACCAGCGCAATGAGAAGGGAGCCGCGCCATCGTCCCGCAACGAGCACTCTGTCATCGGAGGCAACGCCTGGGGCGGATTTCAAGCCGTCTTCCGCTCCCGCTACTTGCTCGGCATCGCCGTTTACATGGTGATCATCGCGATCGTCTTCACCTTCATTTATTTCACCCGGCTGCAAATGGTCGCGGAATTGGAGCACAGCGTGGATGCGCGGACGGCCACGTTCGCGTATCTGGACATGATCACGCAGATCGCCACGCTCGTGCTCCAGCTCAGCATCACCGGCTACCTCATGAAACGTTTCGGCGTGGCCATCACGCTGACCATCCTGCCCCTCATCATCTTGCTTGGTTTTGCCGGCCTGGCCGTGTTCGGATCGCTGGCCATGGTGGTCGTCCTCGATGCCTCCTCCAAGGCCGTGCAGCGAGCCGTGATGCGTCCCGCGCGGGAAACGCTTTTCACCGTGCTCAGCCGCGAGGAGAAATACAAAGCCAAGGCCTTCATCGACACGTTTGTTTATCGCGGCGGCGACGTCATCGGCGCGCAAGTGGAGGGCCTGCTCAAGAGCATGGGCCTGGGTTTGGTGGCGCTGAGCAGTTTGGTCATGCCGATGGCGCTGGTTTGGGCCGTGCTCGGCGTTTGGCTGGGACGCCAGCAGGCGGCCAAAGCGAAGGCTCTCCCTTCCCCGGAAGACACACCCCAAGAGTCACCCTCGGCGCCCGCGGGCCAAGTTGGCACGG